>JAIVHD010000099.1 GCA_020201235.1 Lysobacteraceae bacterium | reverse complement strand
GATCCATCCAGCTCGAGCTCGCGCGCTGAGGCCTGCTCGTCTTCCAAGTCCAGCAAATAGATTTTCCGGTCAAGCAGAGCTTCTTCGTAGACGATCTGATTAAAGCCCTTTTCGGCCAGCAGCTTGTCCTGCTCGCGGCCCGCTTCGGTCGCAAGCAGCGCGACTCGCCGGCCGTCCGGGCTGAACGAATAGCCGCCGATGTCGGTTTCCAGCGCGGCCAGTCGCACCGCCTCGCCGCCGCCGACGGCGATGGCGTACAGACTGGTCGTCTTGTCATCGCCGCGCTTGGCCAGAAAGGCCAGCTGGGTTGTCCCCGGCCGCCAGGCCAGCGCGTCGATATTGACCTGCCCGGTAATATAAGGCCTCGACACAGCGTGCTCGTCAATGACATGCAGCTCACTCCAGGCCGGGCCGTCTGGCTCGCGATCAAGATCGCGCGGCACCGATTGCAGGTATGCAATTCGTTCACCATCCGCACTGATTACGGCATGGCTGACCTGGCGCAACTCCAGAATCTGCTCCAGTGTCAGTCCGGCCCCAAAGGCTGGTGCCGAAATCAAAAACAGAGCGGTCGTGAGCAGAATGGAACTGAACCGGGTTTTAGTTCGATGATGCATAGGGGTACCCCTTATCAGGTTTACAAATGTCGTGATCATGTCTAAGCCGGCATGGTTTACCACCCCAGCGACTACGGCACCGCAAGGCCCCGCCTCTGCGGCGTTTCGCTCGGTCTCGAAACGCCCCAGCCACCGGGCCTTGCGGCAGCTTGTGACGGCAGGGTGGTGAATCAGGCGGGCCAAGAATCGGGAAACCGTATTCGAATTCATGCAATCAGGGCCGATACGCTAGCCGAGCTTGTAATTCGGCGCTTCTTTGGTAATCGATACATCGTGGGCATGCGACTCGGTCACGCCAGCGTTCGTGATCCGCACGAATCCGGGCAGCGTTCGCATTTCCTCAATGGTCCGACAGCCAACATAGCCCATTGACGAGCGCAGTCCGCCGAGCAGTTGATGAACAACGCTGCCCAGCGGACCTTTGTACGGTACGCGACCCTCGATGCCTTCGGGCACCAGCTTCTCGGCCACGACTTCGGCCTGGAAGTAGCGATCGGAAGAGCCGCGCTGCATGGCACCCAGCGAGCCCATGCCGCGATAGCTCTTGTAGGAGCGACCCTGGTACAGCTCGACATCGCCCGGAGCCTCCTCGGTGCCGGCGAACAAGCTGCCGATCATGACCGCAGAAGCCCCGGCGACAATCGCCTTGGCCAAATCGCCCGAGAAGCGAACGCCGCCATCGGCAATGACCGGAATGCCTTTTTTCGCAAGCGCCTGGGCCGCGGCCGCCACGGCGCTGATCTGCGGCACTCCGACGCCAGCCACGATCCGGGTTGTGCAGATCGACCCGGGCCCCTGGCCGATTTTAACGCCGTCAGCGCCGGCATCGGCCAAATCCTCGGCACCGGCCGAGGTCGAGACATTGCCGCCAATAACCTGAACCTGCGGGAAATGCTGCTTGCACCAGCGCACTCGGTCCAGTACGCCCCGGGAGTGGCCATGCGCCGTATCGACCACGATGACATCGACTCCGGCCTCGACCAATGCCGCAACACGGTCCTCGGTGTCGCCGCCGGCACCGACTGCGGCGGCCACCAGAAGCTGTTCTGAACTGTCCTTGGCGGCATTCGGGAAGTCGCGCGACTTCTGAATATCCTTGACCGTGACCAGGCCGCGCAGTTGAAACCGCTCGCCGACCACCAGTACTTTCTCGATGCGGTGCCGGTGCAGCAGATCCAGCACCTCGTCCTGGCTCGCGCCTTCCTGGACGGTGACCAGTTTTTCCTTGCGGGTCATAATGTTACGAACCGGATCATCAAGTTTTTTCTCGAATCTCATATCCCGGCTGGTGACGATGCCGACCAGTTCGTCGCCGTCAACCACCGGCACGCCGGAAATGTTGTGGCGGCGGGTAATATCAAGCACTTCGCGAATCGTCGTCTGCGGCTCGACGGTAATCGGGTCCTTGATGACGCCGGCTTCATACTTCTTGACCACCCGGACCTGGTGCGCCTGCTCCTCGATGGTCATGTTCTTGTGGATCACGCCCATGCCCCCGGCCTGCGCCATCGCGATCGCCAATCGCGCCTCGGTGACGCTATCCATGGCCGAGGAGATCAGCGGGATATTGATCCGCAGGTCGCGCGTCACGAAAGTTGTCAATTCGGCATCGCGCGGCAGCACTTCCGAATAGGCCGGTACCAGCGAAACATCATCGAATGTAAGGGCTTCTTCGATCAAACGCATGACGACATCCTCCGGCAAATTATTCCGACAATTATAACCCCGACACCCTTCAATCACGCGCGCGCGCCACGCCCAATCAAGTCAACGCCCGCTGCATTCGCTTTTCGGCGGCTCACTCACTACAATGTGCGCTGCCCCCTACAGCCGGAAAGCCCATGCCCGACGCCCAGAGCCTGACAGAACCAACCCCGTCGACCGGCTTTCGCATGCCGCATACCCTCGCGCTGATGTTTTTCATGATGGTCGTAGCGTTGCTGCTGACCTGGATTTTGCCGGCTGGCAGCTTCGAGACCGAAGTCAACGAAGCGGGTCGCGAAGTCGTGCTGGCCGGCACCTATCACCCGCTCGAAGATGCCGAGCAGTTGAGCCCGTGGGCGCTGTTTACAGCCGTACCAAGGGCCATGGCCGATGCCCAGGGCATCATTTTTTTCGTGCTGCTGATCGGCGGCACGCTGGCCGTGGTGCGTGAAACCGGTGCCATCGAGGCCTTTCTAGGCAAGATCATCGCGCGTTTCGGCTCGCGACCCGCGCTGCTAATCTTTGCCGGTGTCTTCATTTTTGCCGCAGCCTCGGCAACGCTCGGCATGGCCGAGGAGTACATCCCGTTCGCCGGTATCCTGATTGCATTGTGCGTGGCCATGCGCATGGACACGGTTGCCGCCATCGGTATCATGGTGGTCGGCTACGGCGTCGGCTACGGCGCGGCCCTGATCAACCCGTTCACGCTGTTCATCGCCCAGGACGTCGCCGAGCTGCAGCCGGGCTCCGGCATTGGCTATCGGGCGATGCTGTTCGTGCCCTTCCTGGCCATCGGCGTGCATCACGTCTGGTCCTACGCGCGCCGAGTCCAGAATAACCCGGAGGCCAGCCTGGTCTTCGATATCCACGAGGCCCAGCCGCCCACGCAAAGCACGCAGACCGAGTTGAGCGGACGGCAAATCGCCGTGCTGTCGGCAACGCTTGCAACCCTGGGCCTGCTAATCTACGGCATCACCCGGCACGGCTGGTACCTGGTCGAACTCGGGGCCATGTTCATCGCGCTGGCCGTGCTTGTCGGCATCATCGCGCGCATGGGCATCGACCGGCTGGCGGTCAGCTTCAGCAACGGCGCGGCAGAACTGGCCGGCACCGCAATCCTGATCGGCTTTGCACGCGCCATTGCGTTGATCCTCGAAGACGGCCAGGTGTTGCACACCATCGTCAACGGCATGGCCAGCCCGCTGACCGGCCTGCCGGCCGAGCTGTCCGCCGTTGGCATGCTCGGCATTCAGAGCATCATGAATATCTTCGTCTCCTCCGGCAGCGGCCAGGCCTACCTGACCATGCCGCTGATGGCACCGATCGGCGACCTGGTCGGAATCGAGCGCCAGGTTTCGGTTTTGGCCTACCAGTTTGGCGACGGATTTATGAACATGATCGTACCGACCAACCCGGTATTGATGGGCATCCTCGGCCTGGCCGGGATACCTTACGTGCGCTGGTTCCGATTTATCCTGCCGCTGATTCTGAAATTGCTCGCGTTCGCCGCAGTCGCGATGGTGGTTGCTGTGCGCATCGGCTATTCCTGACGGGCGATCGGATCAGTGG
>JAIVHD010000098.1 GCA_020201235.1 Lysobacteraceae bacterium | reverse complement strand
ACAATACGTCGCCCGGTGCCAGATCAATCTGGACGGCTCGCGCGATCAGGGCCCGGTTAGCCGCCAGGTCGTCGCGAAAAAACTGCTCGCCATCGAAACAACCGGATCCGAAAACCTGCCGATGCGAGCCTGGAATCACGCGCATGCCACCGTTGTCGGCGGATTCATGACCGAGCGCGGTCCAGGCATTCACCAGGTCGGCCCGCCGATACGACCAGTAGCGCGTATCCTGATGCCAGCCGGTGGCGCTGGAAAAGTCCGGGTGCTTGGTCATAATGCAGTTGTGATGAGCCCGAACCAGCCGGATGTCTCGCCTGGCCAACAACAAGCGCGCCCATTCGGTCAGCGTCTCCGATAATGCCCACTGCAGAAAAACCGCATCCCGAGCGATCGCGTCGCGCAATCTCCGGATCGTCTGCCCGCCGGGTGCGGTGCGTTGTGCTGGCGCTCCGGGATAACCGACTTCGGCTTCGTATTCGACCGGCCCGACTGCGGCGTCCAGGTCTTTAAGCACCTGCCGGCGCATGCGCTCCAGTATCGCCTCACCACACAGCCCGGGCACAACAAGATAGCCATTCGAAGCAAACGAGGCGGCGGCCATATCGCGATCAATTCGAGTCATCGCGGGCAGCGCACCGCCGCAAAGAGAATAATCTGGGGAACACTGCTGTACATGCGGCGAATAGTTACTAAACTAGGCAAAACAATTCTATCACCTGAACGCCATGACGCCTTTGCTTGTCATCATTTTCGCAGCGCTGATCGCCTGGGCCGTCTGGCAATTTTTTCCGGCGCTCCCGGCACGCGCATTTCGCGCGCTCGACCGCAAGCATGGTCGCATGCGCTCCTGCTTTGTCAACCTCGGGCCGGCCCACTGGCACGTGCTCGAAGGCGGGCACGGCGAAACGCTGGTCTTGCTGCACGGCTTCAATGCCGATGCCGACCATTTCAATCGCGTCACCCGCCACCTGGCCACGCATTTTCGGGTCTTGGCCCCCGACCTACCCGGCTTTGGCGAAACCACAGCCGTCGACGCCAGTGATTTTCGGATCGAAGCGCAGGCCGATTCCGTCATTGCGTGGATGGATCGGGTCGGCGTCCGGCACTGCTATCTCGGCGGCAGTTCGATGGGCGGGTATATCGCCCTGGCCGTGGCCCGCAAGATTCCGCAGCGCATTCGCGCGCTCTGGTTGTTGGCACCCGGCGGCGTCGAAAACGTCGAGTACTCGCCGTTTTATCAGGAAATCGCCGAAGATCGGCACAACCCGCTGATCATTCGGCATCTTTCCGATTTCCGACGACTGATCGATTACTGCTTTGTCCATCCACCCTGGATTCCGTTGCCGCTGGCCCGGTTCCTGGCAGCGCGCTCGGCCGCACGTGCCGTAGAGCACCAGCGCGCCTTCGATGCGATACGTTTCGACTCGGCGCCGGCCGACCAGCTGGCCGACGGCCTCGAGGTGCCCGCGTTGATCGTCTGGGGCCGTTCCGACCAGATCCTGAACCCGGCCGGAGCCCAGGTGCTGGCGGCACGCATGAAGCACGCCGAAGTGCTGATGCTGCCCGATACCGGTCATCTGCCGATGCTCGAAAACCCGACTACAGTCGCCGAAGCCTGGCTGGGCTACACCGAGCGGCTGGCCAGAACCGAAGCAGGGCCGACCGGCCCCTGAAACGCGCTGCGGGGCCTCAATCCCGATCCGCCTGTCCGAGACACTGGAATCGCATGCCATGGCAACATCACGCATTTCTCACGGCAAACTGCGCTGGAGCGTCAACCCGGAAATCGTAAAGGATGTTCCGGACGGAGCTTTTTCGGAAACTCAAGCCGTCGACAAGCTGACCCGGGCGCTTTTGGCCGCTGCCCATGCACGCAATGACTTTCAGTGCGCCGTATTTGTGCGCGGCGCACCCGATCAACGCCGCCGTGACGTACTCAAGCACGCGCTGGCCGGGATAAGTTCACCGGTGTCGACGCCGCACGACTATTGCTACATCCATAATTTCGACACCCCCGACCGCCCAAGACTACTGGTACTGGAACCAGGGCACGGTCGCGCGCTGCGTGACCAGATTGATAAGATCAGCCGCTTTATTCGCGATCAGCTCGACGGAGCCCTGCAATCGCGCCCGGTACGCAACCGCTTGTTGGCGCTGCAGGAGCGCAGCGAGTCGAAAATGCGCCAGATTTGCGCATCGATGGAAAAACAGATGAAGTCGCACGGACTGGTTCTGCAGCGCGAGGAGGTCGGCCAGATGGTGCGCTTGGCGCTGCATGTCCAGCAAACCGGCCGCGTCATCTCACAGGATGATCTTGCCAACCTGGTCGCAAAAGGCCAGATTGATCTGCAAGAGTTCGAAAAGATTCGCGAAGTCATTCGCATCAACCAGCCCCGGCTGACCGAACTGACGGCCCAAATCAACCGGGTCTGGAAGCACTCGCAGGCCCTCGGTCATCGCCTGCTCAGCGCCGAAACCCGACGCTTGCTGGCCGACATGGTTAAGCCATTGCTGGACCGCTTCGAGGACCCCGGCGTGCAAATGCACATCGAGGCAATCATCCAGGACGTGGTCAGCAAGCGCATTGGACTGCCGACCGCCCACCTTGCAGACACCGAACTGCTGTACAGCGTCAACCCCGTCCTGAGCGCCGAACCCGGGGTCCTGCCGATCGTTCACGAGCGCAACCCAACGCCGAGAAACCTGTTTGGCACCATCGATCACAGCTGGGTCGAGGGCGCACGCTCGATCACCTCTTTTCGCGGCATTCGCATTGGCAGCCTGGTCGAGGCCTCAGGTGGGTTTCTATTGCTCGACGCCGAGACGCTGCTCGAAAATCCGGAAAGCATTGTCATGTTGCGCAATGCGCTTGCAAGCGGCTGCGTCGAGCATTCGGCAAGCCTGATTCACGACTCGCGCTCGCTTGTTTCGCTCAGGCCCGACCCCATTCCGGCACGCTGCCGGCTGATCGTGGTCGGCCAGGATCGGCACTGGCAGGAGCTGCAAAATCGATATCCGCGAGTCCGTCAGCTGTTCGGTCCGCCGATCGACATTCCCGAATCGGTCCCGAGAACCGCAGATGGCGTAAAGCACGTCGCTGGCCTGATAAAACGCTATGCCCACCAGCCAGACCTGCCCGAAATCAGCGATCAGGGCCTGGCTGCCGCAATCGAAACTGCCGCGCGAATCGCCGGACCCGGAAAAATCTCGACCTCCGTCGAGGAACTGGCCGGGCTGCTGCGCCATGCCGGCGTGGCCGCCGAGCTCGCAGGTGAATCGCAAATCAGCGCCGAGCGCATCCATCAGGCGGTTCGCGACAACCATCCCGGCCAACGCCCGGACGAGGCTTACGAAAATACCAATTTGTCCGGGTTTCCGCTGCAACAGCAGCGCCCGGCACGGATTTACGCAGTCACCCGGATCCCGGACTTCACCAGCCATTGCGGTCGTCTGATCCGAATCGAGGCCAGCGTATCCGGCGGCGCCGGCTGTCGTTTCACCTTCGACGGGATCGATACCGACTTCGAACGCCAGGCCGGCCCCAGACTTGAAGTTGCAATCGCAAATACGCTGCACCTGACAAAAGCACTCGGGCTGCGTGCGGTTTTTCGCTGCACCGGATCAAAAAACGCCCTTCAGCGACTGCGCTTTCCGAGTTCGCTGGTCCTGGCAGCCGGCGTCGCGCTGTTCAGCGCGCTATCGGGCGTCGCGCTGCGACAGGATCTCGCTTTGATTGCCGACCTTGGTGCCGACGGCGACTTGCTCGGACTGCCCGGCCTCAACGAAAGCATCGAGGAGGCGTATCGATCCGCCAGAAACAAGCCTTCGGCCACGGACGCCGGCGTCGTCATCGCCAGCGCTCAGCGCGAAGCCCTGATGCTCGACCCGCAAG
>JAIVHD010000097.1:1522-14425 GCA_020201235.1 Lysobacteraceae bacterium | reverse complement strand
ACGTTCGCACTGATTGGCCCGACACTGTCGAGCACCGGCGCACCCGTCTGGCCCGACCAGACAAGATCGAAGGTCCACGCGCGCTCGTCGATGGCGACCACGGCAAAAAATGCGGAAACGGCGAGAATCACCGTGCCAATTGCCCCTCCCCGAGGTATTTGCGGATCGTTTAGTCTGCCAATTGATCCTACTATCAAATTTCAGGAATGCAAGCCATTTTCAAGTGAAATTACGTTATTCAGCTCACAAATCCCGAAATTACGGGAGATGCACTCCAAGTCACCGCAGATCCCAACAGATGAATCGATGCAGCGTCAACAATGAAAAACGAATACCCGGAGGACTCACCGATGTCGCTACGGCTTGCTTGCGGAAAAGGGTTTTGCGGGACGTAAATTCAGGCCCCGATGCCGGGTCAGTTTGAGGATGCTGACCAGCAGCGCCGGTAGAAAGGTCAGCGTGACCAGCGTGGCGAACAGCAGGCCGGTGAGCACCACCACGCCGACACCTCGATACAGCTCGGTGCCTTCGCCCGGGATGAACACCAGCGGTGCCAGACCAAATAGCGTGGTGATCATCGACATCATGATCGGACGGATTCGGGTGGAAACCGCCTCGCGCACCGCTTCGACAACATCGTCCATACCTTCGCGCAGATTGGAAAGCGTGCGGTCGACGATCAGGATTGGGTTGTTGACCACCACCCCGAGCAAGATCAAAAAGCCCAGCATCGTGATCATGTCGAACGGTTGGCGTACACCAACACCGTTCAGCGCAGCAAGACCGGCGATGCCGCCGGCGATGCCCAGCGGCACAGCGGTCAGGATAACCAGTGGCCAGCCCCAGTGGTTGAAGATCGCGACCATCACCAGGAAGCTCAGCACAATGGCGACGATGTAGTTGTCGCCCAGCGCCGCGCGGGTTTCCATCAATTGGTCACTGGCACCGGAAATGTCGATGGAAACCGACTGCGGCAACTCGCCCTCGCTGCGCATTTTTTCGATGACCTCGCGGGATCACATTCAGCGTCACGGTGCGTCGCGCATTGAGCCTTCGCACGCTGTCAGTATCGACGGTCTCGACGATGTCGGCGATGGCAGACAGTGGCACGACCGCGCCAGACGGCGTGAACACCGGCAGATCCTCGAGCCCGGCCAGGTCGCGCTCGCTGCCGGCACTGGAGAACAGGAAAATGTCGATCTTGTCGTCGCCGCGGAAGTACTCGTCGACGAACGCGCCATCGGTGAGCGCGGCCACCGAGAACCCCAGTTCGTCAGCCGAGAAGTCCAGCTCGGCCGCGCGCGCCCAATCGGGGCGAATTTCGACCAGCGGCTGGTCCAGCGATAGCGAGCCCGGCGACGAGCCGATCTGCGGGTTTTCGAAGGCCTGCTCGGCGCGCCGGTAGGCGGTTTCGGCCACCTGGTACAGCTCGGCCAGGTCGGGGCCTGTGATGTCCAGGTTGACACTGCGCGTGCCGCCATCGTTGCTCGAAATGATCGAGCCGCGGTTGGAAAAGGCGCGCATGCCGGGGTATGTTTGGTAGTGCTGGGTCACCACCTGCATCAACTCATCAATCTGATCCGGGTCAACGGTCTCGGCGATGATGCGCAGGTTGTCCGGGCTGACCGACATCAACATGTAGCGCATCGCCGGTACTTGCGTTGCGCCGCGCGCGAAGCGCTCGGGATCGTCGCCAACGTAGGGCAGAAAATGGTCGGTCACCTTTTCGGAGATGTGCGTCATCTCGCTCAGGTTGTAACCGGGCGGAGCGATCATCAGCGAGAAGATCTTGGCCTCCTCGCCTTCGGGCAAATATTCGGCTGGCGGCGTCAGCAGCGCTAGGATCAACACGACGGCTCCGGATACCAAACCCAGCGTCGCCAGGCGTCGAGGCGAGGTCATGATCAACCAGCCCACGCCGTTGACCATGCGCTCGCGCAGCGCCGCGCCCGAGGCGGCCTTGCCGTCGGAGACGCCAAACTTTCCTGCTTGATGAAAAAGATCGGCGCAAACACCAGTACCGTAGTCATGGTCGAGGCCAGCACCGCCGGCCAGACCTGGCGAACGCCGGCCAGCGATGCGGCAAGCCGATCGACGCCCTCGCGGCGCTTACGCTCGATCGCCTCGAGCACCACGATGGAATTATCCAGCGTCATGCCGATCGCGAAGGCCACACCGGCCAGCGAAATCACATTGATGGTACGCCCCGCCGCCAGCAGGCCCAGGAAGGCGGCAATCGTGCAAATCGGCACGCCGATGACGCCGACCAGCGTGGCCCTGCCCGAGCGCAGAAACGCAAACATCACGAGCGTGGCCAGCAGTGCACCGAGACCAAGGTTTTGCCACACGTTCGCGATCGAGGCCTGAACATAGCGCACATCGTCTGTGTTGAGCACCAGCTGCATGCCGACCGGCTTGAGCACGTCGCGGTTGATCTCGTCGACCGTCGGCAGCATAGCGCGCTTGATCTCGATCACGTTGGAACCCGGTTCGCGATTGACCGACACGCTGATGGTCGGCTTGCCGTTGACCGACGAGCGGTCGCGCAATTCGTAGTGCGAAAGCTCGACCTCGGCGATATCGCCCAGCCGCACCAGGCTGTCGCCCAGCCGCGCGACGATTAGCGATTCCATCTCCTCGATGGATTCGAAGCGGCCAATGGTACGAAGCAGATAGCGGCGCTTGCCGGCCTCGAGGTCGCCACCGGAAGAATCCCGGTTACGGCCGCGGATGGCATCTCGGATTTCGGTGGGCGAAAGGCCGCGCTCGGCCGCCGCGGCCGGATCAACCAGCACCCGCACCTGGCGTTCTGCGCCACCGCCGATATTAACCCTTGAAACGCCCGGCACCCGCTCCATGCGCGTTCGCACGTTGTCGTCGATGAAGTCGCGCATCAGCGTCATATCCAGCTCGAACGGGTTGCCTTCCAGCGGCTCGACACGGAAGAACATGAACGAGTTCTGCGAAAAAGAGCTGGCGTCGAGGCTGGGTTCGTCGACGTTTTCCGGGTAGTCGGGCACCTGGCTGAGCGCGTTGTTGACGCGGATCAGCGCCTCGTTGATATCGACGCCGAACGGGAACTCCAGGTCGATCTGCGCGCGGCCGTAGGAAGCGGTCGATATCATCCGCTCCAGGCTTGGCAGGCCGCGCAGGAATTCTTCTTGCTCGATCAGAATTTCTTTCTCTACATCCTGCGGCGTGGCCCCCGGCCACCGCGTGTCGACGCTGACCACGCGCACTTCCAGGTCGGGAATCATCTGGACTGGAATGCGAAGCGCCGCCAGCACGCCGAGCACGCAGATCACCAGCACGACCACCGCCAGGATGGTGCCGTGACGAACTACGCCGTCGAACATCGCACACCTCGCGAAACGAACGATGCCCCGATGACTCTCGAAATTATCATTCGACCACCTGCACCGGCTGGTCTGCGACAAGCACCTCGTTGCCGCGTACCACCACCGGCCAGCCGGCCTCGAGGCCGGCGGCAACGACAGCCTCGTCGCCTTCGGTGCGCGCCACGACAATTTCAACCTGGCGCGCGCGCGCCGGACTGGTCTCTCGGTCGACCACCCAAACCGTGGTGGTGCCATCCGGATAACGGATCACGGCGTCGCGCGGAATCATCAATTGCGTTTCGCCGACGGCGATTTCCAGCCTGACGCGTGCCGACATACCGGACGTGATGTCGGCATCCTCGGAATCCAACGCCAGGCGCAGCAGGAAGGTTCTGGCGTTCGGGTCGCTGACCGGCACACGCGCGTGAATGCGCGCTGGCAGTGTTTGCCCCGGCAACGCGTCAACGGTGACCGTCACCCCGGCACCGGCGCGCAAGCGCGGCCAGAGCCGTTGCGGCACCTGCACGTCCAGCCACAATGCGTCCACGGCCACCAGTTCGACCACCGCCGTGGCGGTCTCCACCCATTCACCGGCCTCGGTCAGGCGACGGGCGATGACACCGGCGAACGGCGCGGTGATCGCGTGGCGCTCAAGCCGCTCGGTCACGGTGTCGCGCTCGGCCTCGGCGACCCGTAGCGATGCCTCTGCGACCTGTAAAGCGGATTCGCGCGCCCTGAGCTCGGTTTCAGGCAGAAAGCGGTCGCGAATCAAGCGCTGGCCTTCGTCGCGCAGCCGTGCCGCCTCGTCGCGCGCCGCACAGGCCTGTTCCACCGAAGCCTCGGCCTGGGCCAGCGCCAGGCGCGCCAGTTCATCGTCCAGCAGCACCAGCACGTCGCCGGCCTCGACCGCGTCACCGGCATCTACGGCAACCTCGGCAATCAAGCCCGAGAGCCGCGGTGAGACCTGCGCGGCGCGGCGGGCCGTGAACGAGCCGGTCAGTTCCACGCGTTGCATGCCCGCCGCCTGCTCAGGCAGCGCAATTGCCACCGGTGCCGGTTGCTGGGCGGCTACGGGCAGGACAAGAACCAGCAACCCGGTTGCAAAAAGACGATTTAGCATTGCTTCAGGAAGTCCGGCAGGATATTTGCTGCGCATCTTAACGAAACCCGAGTCAAGACTTCGCATTCACACCCGCTGGCGGCGTCGAACAGCAGCCGGGACTTTGTGCCCGGCACCAGCTTGAACGTCCCGGGCATACTCGCGGCTGAGCCGAAGCCTTCGATGGTCGGGCCGGTCGAAAACTGCTGGGCCGATGCGACCGTGCCGGGGGTATTCGCGCTTCGGATCGCTACCACGTCAGGGCTCGAAAAACACTGCTCATCCCTGCTCTGCGGTCATCTCATCAAGAAACTCCATGGCCCTGCGCATGTGCGGGATTACGATCGTGCCGCCAACGACCAGGCCGATGCTCATGGTTTCAACGATCTCGTCGCGAGAGGCACCGACCTCGACCGCCTTGCCGATGTGGTAGCTGACACAATCGTCGCATCGGAGCACCAGCGAGGCGACCAGGCCCAGCAGTTCCTTTTGCTTGACCTCCAGCGCCCCGCCCTCGGCGTAGGTCAGCGAATCGAGCGAGAACATGCGCTTGATGACGCGATTATCGGTGGCCAGGATGCGTTCGTTCATCTTTTGGCGGTATTCGGCAAACTGCTGGACACGGTCGTTCATGGCAATCTCAAATGAATGGCTAGGCCGACAGCATAATCGTTGCGGTAACGATAAGCTGCGGTTATACGGTCAGTGCGGGCTACAGTGAAACCGAACTGGCCAAGGCGGGCGACCACATGGACGGGGTACACTTGCCTGATTGTCGCTCCGAGTCCTGATCCGTGGCCCGACACAACTCGCCCTCGCTTACCCGCATCATCGATGGATTGGCGGTATCGGCACGCCACTCGAGCGTGATGGCACAGTTGCAGTGCCAGGTCGAGGCTGAGAGCTCCAGACGCGAGCTGGCCAAGCGCATGCTCAAGGCACTGGCCGCGCTTTCGCCCGACAGCGCCACGGTGGCCTCTGCACTGGCCATTGCCCGGCCCGATGATGCGCCGCAGCCGGACTTGCCCGGCGACGTCGCTCGGCTGGTCGAGCAATTCAAACGGGTGGTCGGCTTCGACGAACGCTACTTGTCCGAATCATCGCGCCGGGCCGAAGGCCTGCGCCGTTTGATCCTTGCCCTGATCGCCGATGTGCGCGTGGTTTTCATCGTGCTGGCCTGGCAACTCGCGCGCATGCAGCTGGCGCGCGATGACGCCTCTCGCCGATCGCTGGCGCGCGAGGCTCGTGCCATTCACGCACCACTGGCCAACCGGCTCGGCATCTGGCAGTTGAAGTGGCAGCTCGAGGATTTGACCTTGCGCTACCTCGAACCCGAGCAGTACGCCCGGATCGAGCGCCTGGTCGCCGAGCAGCGGGCCGATCGCGAACGCCGCATTAATCTATTCACCGAGACCCTTGGCGGAATTCTGGATCAAGCCGGCATCGCGCATGACATCAGCGGGCGGGCCAAGCACATCTATTCGATCTGGCGCAAGATGCAACGCAAGGGGCTGGATTTTCACCAGCTGTTCGATGTGCGCGCGGTGCGCGTGCTGGTCGACGACATCGCCGGCTGCTATGCGGTGCTGGGCCTGGTGCATAATCATTGGCAGCCGGTCCCCGGCGAGTTCGACGACTACATCTCCAACCCCAAGCCGAACCTGTACCGGTCGCTGCACACGGCCGTCCGGGTACCTTCCGGGCGGGTCTTCGAAGTTCAGATCAGAACCCGTGAAATGCACGAGCACGCCGAGCTCGGGGTTGCTGCGCATTGGCGGTACAAGGAAGGAGGACCGCGCGACAGTGCTCTAGAACAGCGTATCGGCGCGATGCGGCAGTTGATCGAGGCCGGCGACGAAGACCACGACGATGAAAGCCTGATCGAGCACTTCGAGTCGCTGACCAGCGAGGACCGCGTCTACGCGCTGACGCCGCGCGGCGACGTGATCGATCTGACGCCGGGCTCGACCGCGCTGGATTTTGCGTACCACGTTCACACCGAAGTCGGTCATCGCTGCCGCGGCGCCAAGGTCAACGGCCGCATCGTGCCGCTGAACCATCCGCTGGCCAACGGTGATCGTGTCGAAATCCTGACCGCCAGCCAGCCCAGGCCTTCTCGCGACTGGCTCAATCCTCAGCTCGGCTACCTCAAGTCAGCACGCGCGCGCGGCAAGGTTCGGCACTACTTTCGCTTGCTCAATTTCGACCAGAATCTGGCTGCCGGCCGCGCATCGGTGGAGACTGAACTCAAGCGTATGGGACTCGACAAGGCCGACCTGGCCACGGTTGCCGAGCACTACCAGTTCCGGTCGGTTGACGATTTGCTGGCCGCAGTCGGAGTCGGCGACCTGACGCGCCCCGGGCACGCCGAACAGCCGGCCGACCTGCTGCCCATGCGCAACAAGCGCGACGGTGCTCAAGCCAGCCGCGAATCCAATGAAGTCTGGATCGACGGCATTGGCAACCTGATGTATCAGCTGGCGCGCTGCTGCCGGCCGCTACCCGGAGACCCGATCGCCGGTTTCGTCACGCACGCGCGCGGCGTTAGCATCCATCGCGAGGACTGCCATCAATACCTGCGCCTGGCCGAGCGCCAGCCCGAGCGACGCATCCAGGTCGACTGGAGCCGCAACACCCAGACGCGCTATCCAGCCCGAATCCTGATCGAGGCCTGGGACCGGCGCGAGCTGATCAAGGATATCGGCGCGATACTGGCCAACCAGGGCTTGAGCGTTCGCACCATGAAGGCCGAGCGCGGTGCCCAGCCCGAGGCGGTCGAAATCGAGCTGACCGTGGACGTCCAAGGCCTCGACCAGCTTTCGACTCTGCTCGGACGGCTGCTAACCGTGGCCAACGTCAATCGCGTCCGGCGCGTCGGCTAACCCAGCCCGCCGCGTTCGAACCCGCATGGCAACCGTTCACGGACGGGTCAGGAGCAGTCCGCGCTTGACCGATGCGTGGTCATCCAGCAACGACTGCAATGCGCGGCGCGCCGCATCGATCGAGAAATGTTCGTCCACATTGTCGCGCCCATTGCGCGCAATCCGGTTCCACAGCATCTCGTCACGGTAGAGCCGAACGACCTGGGCGGCGAATTCCTCGGAGTTATCGGCAATCAGAATATCGTGTTCATCGGTCGTGAACATGCCTTCGGCGGCGCAGCCGGTTGCAACCACCGGCAAGCCGTGGCTCATCGCCTGGTTGACCTTGCCCTTGACACCGGCCCCGTAGCGCAGCGGCGCGACGGAAACCCGGCAGCCCGTCATGAAAGGCTCCAGGTCGGCGACGAAGCCGTGCACGTGCAAGCCCGGGGCTTGGCGATGCTCCAGCGACTCCGGCATCTTGCTGCCAATCAGGTGAAGCGTTATGTCCGGAATCTCGGCCCGCACCGCCGGCAGGATTTCATCAATCAGCCAGTGCGCCGCATCGATGTTGGGTGGATGCTGGAAACCGCCGACAAACACCAGGTCACGGCGCATCGCAAACGGTTTTCCGGTGCTCTGCAGCGAATGGATATTCGACACCACGCGAACGTCGGCGGCGGGCTTAAGCGTTTTCAGCAACTGACGCTCGAAATCGCTGACGACCAGCGTGGCATCGGCATTGCCGATCAGTTTGAGTTCCTGCCGCCGGGTCCGGGCCGCCGCACGCCGCACCGATGGATTGTCCGAAAGCCCGGCCTCGCGCTGCTCGCGCAGAAAATGCAGATCGACGGTATCGAAGATCAACAAAGCGTTCGGGCAATGCGTTCTGATGGCCTTTTCCAGCGGCTCAAGAATGTAGTGACGCGAGACCAGCACAAGATCGAGCCCGGCACCATGTGCGGCCAGCCAGGATTTGATGTCGGTCACCCAAGGCTCGCTCAGCACCTCGATCCCGGCTTGCTGCAGCGCGGTCGAATGATCGCCGCACCAGCAAAGGTTCTGCGGCATAAAGCGGGTCTGGTAACCGATGTCGGCCAGCAGTTTCAACATCGCGAACATCCTCACCGAGCCCGAATCGTGATCCGGCATCGGCGTCACCGCATCGATCACCAGCGCGCGCTTTGCAAAATGACGCAGACGAAACCCGCGCGCCGCCGCATGGCTGAATTCGTCGGGCGGTTCCGGATGGGTGTCCAGAACCTCGGCCCAGCGCTGGCGAAATTTGCCGCGGTTGATCGCCTGGTAACGCTTGGCGCCGGTCGATTCATCGGTGCCCGAGGTAGCGCCCTCGAAGTGGGTCACGGTGGAACGCGGCTGGTACAGCACCCTCAGACCCTGCTGGCGAACGCGGAAACAAAGATCGGTATCTTCGTAATAGGCGGGCGCGTAATGCTCGTCGAAGCCACCCAGGGCCGCAAACCGGCTTTTTTCAATGGCAAGACAGGCCCCTGAAACGTAATCGACTTCGCACAGGAAATTGTATTCCGGACGCTGCGGGTCATCGCCACGACCGTAATTCCAGCCGCTGGCGTCGGAAAACACAATTCCGCCGGCTTCCTGAAGGCTGCCGTCGCCAAACACCAGACGGGCACCGACGATTCCAACATCCGACTCGGTGGCGAAGGTTTCGACAATTGCGTCCAGCCCTTCAACCAGTCGTGGGTATCATCAGAGGACGCATCATCGCCGACGATCACCTCGAATTCGACCTCGGTACGCGCAGCCAGCATGCTGCGCAGGCAAGCAGCGGTGTGGTGGAGCTGGTTATAGACCGGCACGACCACGCTGACCACGGGCACGTCTGCGAGCGGAAACCGGACCGCTGCCTGGAGATGCTTCGGCTTGGGTTCGGCGACCGATTCGACCGGTGCCGGGCCCTGTTCGGCCAGACGCGACGACTGCAAGGCAACCAGCATATCCTTCAGGCCGCGCCGGTGCCAGTGGCGGGCCAACACCATCATCATGGTCCACCAATTAAGCGGATTGGAAAGGCGCATCAGGCGGTCCCGGCTGAAAACCCGCTGAATCACCCGGAACGGCCGCGTCAGCCGCCAGGAGGCGCTTGCGGTGATCCGGTCAACCAATTCCTGCGTGGCCTGCAGCTGGGCCGATAGCCGCTCGGCTTCGGCGGCCCGCGCGGTCCGATCAGCCTCGGCCCGGTCAAGCGCCTCATCTCGTTGTTTGAGCTGCTCGTCACGCTCATCCAATACAGCACGGATTTCGCGCACGCGCTCGTCGGCCTCCGCTCGGGCCTGTTGCTCCGATTCGGCCAGTTCGCGCCAGCGATCGATTTCCTGGTTCAACACCTGTTTCAACTCCTTATTTTCCTGTTGCAGGGCCAGGGCCCAGTCCGTGCGATGTTCAAATTCTCGCTGCAGCTGCTGGTGCAGCTCGCGCAGACGCAGCAGTTCTGCATCCAGCTCGTTGGCCCAGCGCGTACGCTCATCCAGTTGTTGTTGCAGTCTGACATGCTGACGCCGCTGCTTTGCAAGTTCCCGATCCAGCGATCTGGCCCACTGGCTTCGTTCTTCCAGTTGATCCTGAAGCGCTGCATGGTCTGAACGAACCTTGTCGAGCTCCCGGTCCAGCGATCTGGCCCACTGGGTTCGTTCTTCCAGTTGCTGCTGCAATTCCGTGTAATCCAGCCGGATCCGCTGCAATTGCTTGTCCAGCGATTTCGCCCAGTGTTCGCGCTGTTGGAGCTCCCTGCGGGTCGAGGCGAAATCCGCGCGGGCCTTTTCAAGAGACTGCTCGAGGCGCTTGTGATCGCGGCTCCACAAGCCTTCCAGCCGGGCCCGCTCGCGCTCCAGCGACTCGATCCACAGCGAGCGCTCGCGAAACTGACGTTCGAGCTTGTGCGCCCAGGCCGTGCGCCGCTCGAGCTCGATTTCAAGCCGGCGAAGCGCTTCCTGCAGCTCCTCCGTGTACGACTCGGACGCACCCAGCAACCCCGCAGTCCTGGAGGCGATCAATTCTTCCGCACTCATCGACGCGGCGTTGCCCGGCAGACGGCGTTCGACCGGCACCAGCCGGTTGATGCGGGCCGCGCTGGATCGAACCGACCATTCCGGCCGCGCGCGCCCCGCCATTTCACGCAACCGACCGCGCCGCTGATCGAGCGACCGGATCGCAGCGACGATTGCATCGGCTTCGGGTGCCACCAGCAGACCGTCGGTTTCATCCGTGATGCGTTCGCGGAAGCTGCCAATACGGGTAGCGATCGGCACCAGCCCAACGGCCCGCACCTCACTCAGGGTATAGCTCCAGGTTTCGGGCACGGTCGAAATCAGCAGCGCCGCGTGCGGCCGCAGCTGAGCGACCAGGGCCGGAAAGTCTTCGCGCTTGTAGTCGGGAATCAGGTCGATGCCGGCCTGGCCGAAAAGATCGAAGGCCTCGCGCCCGCAACCCAACGCAGTGAATCGCACCGAGTCGCGCAGGCGCGGCAGGATCTCGCGCATCAGCGCCAGGCCCTTGCCGAGGGTTAACCGCCCGGGGATCAGCAAATGAAGCGGGCCGGATTCATTCGGCTCGAAGGCCTCGACTTCGCGTTCAAACGGCCTGAAGCCGTGCGCTACCTTCCTGATTTCAAGCGGCGTGCGCGGACACAGCGCGCGCCAGCGCTCAATCACATGGTCGGTCGGCGCGATCAGCTGTGGCTGATGCTGGCGAACACAGCGTCGCCATGCATCGGCCAGGCCGCTCCAGAACGCCGGTTCGAGTGGCCCCATGCGCATCGACGCGCCATGCTGCTGCAGCGCACGCCGAAGCTCAAGCCCCTGCCCCTCACGCACATACGGCAGCGGGTCGAAATCGAGCAATGGCCACAAGGGATAAAAATCATGCAGGATCTGCGCGGTCGGCAGCCCGGTGCGCAGGCAATCCAAGCTATGGCCGATCAATGACGAGACCAACAACCTGCCGATGCCGAAGCGCTCGATTAATTGCTCAAGAATGTGCCGATAACCCGAATGGCTGGACTGCGTGCTCGCGATTTCCGGGCTCAACGGAAATTCGCGAATGACGCCGCGGCCGACGCCGGCCACGCATAACTGGAGCGAGCGACCGCAAATTTTTCCCGAGCGATCGGATTCGGCGAGCAATACGAGATTGATGCCGCTTTCGTCGCCGGAGATGAAGTCATCGATCCAGCGCCAGACACCGCCACCCCAGCCATGGCAAATATGCAAGGTGACCGGCGCGACCGCATCTGATCCGCTCGCGACCGCAACGGCCGGGATGCTGTCCAGGCCACCGGATTGCGCCAGGCGGCGAAGGCGCAGCCGCAAGGTACCGAGCAGGCCGGCTTCGACGCGCTCGCCGGAACGCTCCGCACACAATGCCGTATCGCTTTCCAGTACCAGACAATCATCCACCAGCGCGGCCGGCCCACGCCCAACCAGAGCGGCCCGGTGGCAGGCCATGTCGGCCGAAACCAGCAGACAGTCCAGCGCCGCATGCTCGACCTTCTGCCAGTGGCGATCGCCGCACCAGTTGACCAGCAGGGCCGGATCTTCAGGCAGCGCGATCCCGGCCGGCCAGTCGACAAACGGGTTCAAGCGGGTCTCGTGGCTGGACGGAAACACGATTTGATCCGGTGCCAGACTGGCGGCGGACCAGTCCAGCAGCGCCGCCAGCGGTGCCGGCGGCTCGAGACCGGAGCGTAAAATCAGGACCGAACGGTCGGGATGCAGACGCGCAAGCCGCTCAAGCGCCGAGCGCAGGTCGGAGGGCCCTCGCCCAACACTCCGGGCCTTGCCGACGGTTTCTCCAAGCACGTATGCCGGCCCATCAAGGCGACCGCGCACGTTTTCCAGCCAGCTCAAATCGACACCCGCAGCAGCGCGCGACCACGCTAGCAGCAGCGGGCCTTGGGGCCTGATCTCCGGGCGGGCTTTGGCGGGTGTCGTTGCGGTCATGGATTCAATGAATTCTGATTCATCCAACGAAAGCTGCCGAAAAAATCATGAACCATCCCGATCGTCAATGGAGTAACCCGTTATTATCGTCTAACTTTGGCCTGACTTTCACCCAACGTTCGCCCAACGACCTTCGATTGTGCATGGGCCGGGTTCCGAAAAAGGCTTCGGCAAGGCGGCCTCAGGATACAAATAATCCAGAGTACACTAGCGCGCTGTGGCCAGACCCGAACGCCAATCACCCAATCAAAAAACCCTTCGTAAAGGTGCCGAAACCGAATCGATCAGCCGTGCGCGCGGTCTGACCGTGGCTCGGCTTATTCACCACCCCTTCGTGGCGAGGTGCCGCCAGGTGTCGTGGCCGGGGCGTTTCGCGACCATACGCACTGGAAACGGACTCGCCTGTCCGATGGGAATGCGTGACCGAGCGAAATGCCGCAGACGCGGGGCATGGCGGTGCCGCAAGAGGAGGTGTGGTGAATAAGCCGGGCTTAGCACTTCTTCTGTTTCTTTCAGGATTTCTCTTCGGCCTGCTTCCGCCCTGGATCTGGTACCTGGATCGGGAAGCCACACTGCGTTTTTCGGAACGCCAATGGACCCAGGCAAGCCGTGTGTACGCGCGTCCG
>JAIVHD010000097.1:0-1419 GCA_020201235.1 Lysobacteraceae bacterium | reverse complement strand
AATCTGTTCCTGGGATCCGAGCAGCGGCTGCTTCGCAAGCTCAACGAGGCCGTGATGGCCATCAGCCTGGAAGCACGCTTCAGCAAATCCGAAATCCTCGAGGCCTATCTCAACGATGTCTACCTGGGCCAGAACGGTCGCAATGCCATTCATGGCTTCGGCCGCGCCGCAGAGTACTATTTCGGCCTTCCGGTTGAGTCACTGTCGAGCGATCAGATCGCTCTGCTGGTCGGCATGGTGCGCGGCGCGTCGTGGTATCACCCAACGCGCAATCCAGACCGCGCCCGGGCGCGCCGCGATCTTGTGCTGCGGGTTTTTGCCGAAACCGACCTGATCGACCAGGCCGAACTCGAAGCGGCCTCGAGTCGGCCTTTGGGGGCTGAGATTCGACGCCTGGCTCCCGACACTCGCCACCCCGCCTTTCTCGACCTGGTTCGCCGTCAACTGCGGGCCGATTACCGCGACTCGGACCTGCGCGAAAAAGGGCTTCGAATTTATACCACACTGAGTCCGTCGGCTCAGGCGCATGCCGAAAAAGCACTGGTCGACGGACTCGGTCAGGTCGAAACCACAACCGGTTCGCTACAGGGCGCGATCGTGCTGGCGCAACCCGACTCCGGCGAAGTCCGCGCCCTGGTCGGCGACCGCGAAGCGCGCCGGGCGGGCTTTAACCGGGCGCTTGACGCGCGCCGGCCGGTCGGCTCGGTGATCAAGCCTTTTTTGTACCTGCTCGCGCTGGCCCAGCCGTCCCGGTTCACGTTGATAACACCCGTTGAAGATCGCGAAATCAGTATTCCTCAGCGTGGCCGTGCCGCCTGGCGTCCCCGAAATTACGACGAGATCAGCCATGGCCCGGTGCCGCTCATCAGCGCGTTGGCCAATTCCTACAACCAGGCCACAGTCCGGATCGGACTGCAAGTGGGCGTCGAGCGGCTGTTCGGGCTGCTCGAACAGCTTGGCGTCGCACCGGGTAGTGCCCGGCACCCGGCTGCGTTTCTGGGGGCAATCGACCTGAGCCCGCTGCAGGTCGCCCAGGTCTACCAGGCACTTGCGGCCGACGGCTACTCGACGCCGTTGCGTTCAATTACCGACGTGGTTGAGGCGAATGGCCAATCGATTGCGCGCTACCCGATGCGATTGCGCTCGATTCGCGAGCGTGAGGCGCTTGCGCTGCTTGATGTCGCATTGCGCGAGGCGGTGGAAAATGGAACCGCTCGAAGCTTGAAGACCGCTCTGAGCCGGCCCGCCCGGCACGGCCCGATTCGAGGCAAAACCGGCACCACCAGCGACCGGCGCGATGCCTGGTTTGCCGGCTACAGCGACCAGTGGCTGGGGGTTGTGTGGGTCGGGCGCGACGATAATTTGCCGGCCGGCGTAAGCGGTGCGACATCGGCCTTGCCAATCTGGGCAAAGCTGTTC
>JAIVHD010000096.1 GCA_020201235.1 Lysobacteraceae bacterium | reverse complement strand
GAGTAGTTGAGCGCATGGAAACCCGCCAGCGTGATGAACTGAAACTTGTAACCCATCGCACCCAACTCGTTCTGGAAGCGCTTGATGTCGGTTTCCGACAGATTCTTCTTCCAGTTGAACGACGGCGAGCAGTTGTAAGCCAGCATCTGGTCGGGAAAATCAGCGTGAATCGCATCGGCGAACTGGCGCGCCTCGTCCAGATCGGGTTTCGACGTTTCGCACCAGACCAGGTCGGCGAACGGCGCGTAGGCCAGGCCGCGCGAGATCGCTTGATCGAGCCCCTGGCGGACCTGGTAAAAACCTTCTACGGTCCGCTCGCCGGTTACGAACCCGGCATCGCGCTCGTCCACGTCGGAGGTCATCAGGCTGGCGCCCATGGCGTCGGTGCGTGCAACGATAATCGTCGGCACGTCGCAGATATCGGCGGCGAGTCGGGCCGAAACCAGCTTGGCAACCGCCTCGCTGGTCGGGACCAACACCTTGCCGCCCATGTGTCCGCACTTCTTGGCCGAAGCCAGCTGATCCTCGAAATGCACGCCCGCAGCGCCGGCGGCAATCATGTCCTTCATCAGTTCGTGCGCGTTGAGCACGCCGCCGAACCCGGCCTCGGCATCGGCCACGATCGGCTTGAACCAGTCGATATCGCCGGTTTGCTCTGAATGCTGAATCTGATCGGCGCGGGCCAGCGTGTTGTTGATCCGGCGAACCACCTCAGGAACCGAGCTGACCGGGTACAGCGATTGATCGGGGTACATCTGACCGGCATTGTTGGCATCGGCGGCAACTTGCCAGCCCGACAGATAAATCGCATTCAGGCCGGCGCGCACCTGCTGCATGGCCTGATTGCCGGTCAGCGCGCCAAGCGCGTTGACGTAGGGCAGCTCGTGCATCGAACGCCACAGCTTGTCGGCACCCATTCGGGCCAATGTGTGTTCGATCTTGACTGAACCGCGCAAGCGCAGCACCTCGGCCGCGTCGTACGGGCGATCAACACCTTTCCAGCGCGGATTTTCAGTCCAGTCGTTTTCCAGCTCGATGATCTCGCTGACGTTTGATTGATCGTTCATGGTGAGTGACTCCTTGGGAAAGTTAATCCAGCTTGGCGTAAGCCGGAAGGGTTATGAATTCCACGAACTCGTCGCTGCTGGTCACGGAATCGAGCAATTCTCCAGCCTCGACGAAACGGGCAATGGCGACTGCATCGTCACCCGCTCCGGTTCGAATCTTGTCCAACACCTCCCCCTGCCACTGCCGCACTAATTCAAGGTCGATATTGCGTCCATCGTCGAGCTTGCCGGCCGGATGGCGGATCCACTGCCAAATCTGCGCACGCGCGATCTCGGCCGTGGCCGCATCCTCCATCAAATGGTTGATCGGCACGCAGCCCTGTCCTGCCAGCCACGCGGCCAGGTAATGAATTGCAACCTCGATATTGCCGCGCACGCCCGCTTCGGAAATCGTACCGGTCGGCGGCTCGATCAAATCGGCCGCACTCACCGTGACGTCTCGCCGCAACTTATCGAGCTGGTTTGAGCCGTGCAGATACTCGTTAAAAATCTCCATCGCTTCCGGAATCAGCCCAGGATGAGCAACCCAGGTGCCATCATGGCCGGCCGAAGCCTCGCGTTTTTTGTCCGCGCGTACTTTTTCAAGCGCCGCGCTGTTTGCAGCCTCATCGCCCTTGATTGGAATCTGGGCCGCCATGCCGCCCATCGCGAAGGCACCGCGGCGATGACAGGTACGAATCAGCAATTGCGAGTAGGCCTTCAAAAACGGAACGCTCATCGTGACTTGCTCACGATCTGGAAGCACTTTATCAGCATGATTCCGAAAGCGCTTGATATAACTGAAAATATAATCCCATCTTCCGCAGTTCAAACCCACGATTCGGGACTTCAGCGCGTACAGAATTTCATCCATTTCGAACACGGCCATGATCGTCTCGATCAATACCGTCACCTTGATTGCGCCCGGCTCCAGGCCGCTGCGTTGCTCGATCAGCGTCAAGGCATCTTCCCACAACGCCGCTTCGTGACGATTTTCCAGCTTGGGCAGGTACAGATAGGGTCCAGAGCCCTTTTCCAAAAGCGCTTTGGCGTTGTGGAAGACGTAGGTTGCAGCGTCGAACAGACCGCCGGGAATGGCCCGTCCATCGATCTCAACATGCTTTTCGTCCAGGTGCCAGCCGCGCGGTCGGGCGATCAGGACGGCCGGATTTTCGCCAAGCGAATACTGCTTGCCGTTCTCGGCGGTAAAATCGATCTCGCCGCGGACCGCATCGAACAGGTTTTTCTGACCGTGCATCATATTGGCCCAGGTCGGCGTGCTCGAATCCTCGAAATCGGCCATGAACACGCGAGCGCCACTGTTGAGGGCGTTGATGATCATCTTCCGGTCGACCGGACCGGTAATTTCAACCCGACGGTCCTGCAGATCCACCGGAATGGGCGCCACCGTCCAGTCCGATTCCCGCAGCGATCGGGTTTCTGCCGGAAAATCCGGAACCTGCCCGGTGTCGAGTTTTTTCTGAACCTGCTCGCGCTCGGCCAACAATTGATCAACCGGCTCGCGAAAGCGTTGACCAAGCTCAGCCAGCAGGCCCAGCAGGTCGTCGTTGAGCAGCTCTGCGGTGGTTTCGGGCGGACGGCTGAGCACCCGGACCCGGTCCGCGCCACGTGATTCTGTCATCTGACGATCGCCTTTTCATTTCGAAATCATGACTAGCGTAGTCATTCGAACCACTATTTGACAAATTAAATAATCAGATATCATTCATTGGATTTCCTAATACAATGGCCAATGCAATCCGAATATTCTCAATAGTATGGACGTTCCTGAATGTATAAGGGCAATCTTCTCAAACACTTACGTGCATTTTGTCAGACAGCCAGACTCGGCAGCGTTTCGGCTGCCGGCGACGCGCTTTATTTGTCGCAGCCTTCGGTCAGCCAACAAATTCGCGCGCTTGAAGACGAACTTGGCCAGCAACTGTTCGAACGACAAGGCCCAAAGATGCACCTGACCCCGGCCGGGCGCACGCTGCTCGAGCTCGCCTCACCGCTGGTCGACCGGCTCGACGCCCTGCCCGACGAATTCAGCCGGACCTTCGGTCGGCTGGACTCCGGCGAAGTTCGCATCGCCGCCGGTGAATCGACGATTTTGCATTTGCTGCCGTCGCTGGTGCAACGCTTTCGTCAGCAGCATCCCGGCATCTTCGTGCATTTGCACAACGTCACGGGTGCCGACGGTCTGGGCATGCTTCGAACCGATCAGGTCGATTTTGCAGTCGGCTCAATGATCGACGTCCCGGATGACATCCGCTATCGTCCAATCTACAGCTTCAGGCCGGTTCTGATCGCCAACCACGATCATCCGCTGGCGCGCCGGCGCAAGCTTTCATTGGCCGATATCAGCCCCTACGGCCTGATTCTACCGCCGCGCCGACTGACGACTCATGCATTGATAGACCGGGTTTTCCAGAAACACAAGCTTCCATTTCGGGTCACCATGGAGGTCGGGGGTTGGGAAGTGATCAAGAAATACGTTGCACGCGGCATGGGTGTGTCGATCGTCACCAGCATCTGCTTAAACGAGTCCGATCGAGACCAACTGGTCACGCGTGATGTCAGCCGCTGGTTTCCAAAACGCACGTACGGCGTGGTCGTGCGCAAGGGTGCCTACCTTACACCGCAAGCCCGGCGCTTTATCGACCTGATGTCACCGGACCTGTTCCCGGAACCCGAGTTCATCAACTCCGATGCGCCATGAACCCGGCTTATTCAGTGCGCCCCGAGGGCGCGGTTTACCAGTGGAGGAAGGTACCACCCAGATAGTTGTCGATTGATCTGGTAGCTGACGAGCGGTTTCATCGGGTAACTGGTGGGGCTGAAGCCTCGT
>JAIVHD010000095.1 GCA_020201235.1 Lysobacteraceae bacterium | reverse complement strand
ATCCAGATCCTGCTCACCAAGGAATCGGCGCGCAAGATTTTGTTCCTCGTCAAGGGTCAATACCGGTATCCGATTGACTTCCTGCATGTAGGAATCCAGCGAGCCAGTACCCGCGGGCGCAAGCAGATGACTTGGCACGAGATCCTT
Source organism: Lysobacteraceae bacterium (assembly GCA_020201235.1). GTDB lineage: Bacteria > Pseudomonadota > Gammaproteobacteria > Xanthomonadales > Wenzhouxiangellaceae. The sequence goes on along the minus strand of JAIVHD010000095.1, from coordinate 3,761 downwards.
TGGCATATGAAATTCTCCTTCAAATTAGCAAATAATTATAACAAATAAGGAGAATCAAATCGGCGATGGCGTGAATTGGGACTCACCACAGCCTGCATCCGCCGCTCCTCATATGAAGACCCGAACCAAGCGGCAATAGTTCCCGAAATCAGGACGCTGCACAGCCACCGCAATGAACAAGCCCGATCTACGGACATTTCGTACGGAAACGCAAGTCGTCCGACCAGGAAACTTGCCGTCCAAAGCCCGGAATGTGGCCAAACATCTGATTGCATTCCTGAATAAGGCGGGCTTAGGGATTGATTCTAAGCAACTGGTGCGAGACCGCGATCCACGCACCGATGATGCCGAGCAGCCCGCTGCCAGCCAACAGGCCGCCGACCAGGTTCGGCGAAGGCCATGCCAGCATGATCGGCGTTGCGTAGCTTGCCGCCAACTCGCCCACCGGCCCGCCCAGCAGCCACAAGCCGGCCACGACCAGCAGCCAGGCCAGCAAGGCCCCGGCCAGACCCATCCACAGGCCGGCATAAAGAAACGGTCTCCGAATGTACCCAGGCGTGGCACCGACCATGGCCAGAACCTCGATTTCCTCGCGCCGCTGCTGAACTTCGGTTCGAATGTTGTTGGAAATCACAAACAATACAGTTAAGGCAAACACCACGGCCATAATCTCGACCAGGCGCAAGAATATCGCCAGCAGCGCATCAAGGCGCCGCACCCAATCAAGGTCGATGACGACCAGGTCGACTTCTTCGAGCTCATCAAGACGGCCCGACAGCGTATCAAGACTGGTCCTGTCGGCCGGCGTAATCTCAAGCACCCAGGGCAGTCCAACCTCAGCCAGACCCAGATCCGGGCGCTCAGCCGTCGCGCTGTTCGAACCGGACGCCTTTGGCAATCCAATCGCTCCGGATAGCTCGCGCATGCCGGCCTCGGGGCTGATGGGATCGACCGCGAGCACGCTTTCCCAGGCCGAAATTCTCGACCCCAGTCGACGCGCGTTGGCTTCGTCGAGCTCAATGTGCAGGAACACGCTGAGCGAATCCAGCCGTTCCAGGTTCTGGTTGACCTGACGCAGGTTGTCCAGCGCCATATACAGCCCCAGCGGCAGGGCAAGCGCAAGTGCCAGCACGGCAATGGTTAGCAGGCTGTTCAAGGGGTGGCGCACCAGCGAGCCAATCGACGACAGCAGACTGTAACCGTGGCGGCGTGACCACGACCGGACATCGGCGCGCATGCGCGATAACCGGCGGCTCACGTTCGGCTCCCCTGCCGCGCGCCCATGCTGCCGGCCGGGTCGCTGCTGGAATCGGTCGCGTCGACGGTGCCATCGCGGATCATCGAGCCGCCCTCGAGAACCAGAGTGCGCCGGCCAAGCCGGTGCACAAGAGCGAGATCATGGGTCGCAATCAGCACCGTGGTTCCGAGTTCATTGAGCGTGCAGAACAACTGCATCAATTCCGCCGACAGCGCCGGGTCTAGATTCCCGGTCGGTTCATCAGCCAACAGAACCGGCGGCTTGCCGACCATCGCGCGGGCGATACCGACACGCTGCTGCTCGCCTCCGGACAGCGTCGGAATGCGCATGTTTTGTTTATCGAGCAGGCCCACCTGGTCGAGCGCGGCATGCACCCTGCGGCGAATTCCGGACCAGCCGTGGCCGGCGATCATCAGCGGCAGCGCAACGTTGTCAAAGACCTTGCGATCGCTGAGCAACTTGTGATCTTGAAAGATCACACCAATGCGCCGTCGCAGCCTCGGGATCTGGCGCGACGATATTCTTCCAATATTGCGCCCTTCGAACAGCACCTGGCCACGGCTGGGGCGCTCCAGCAGCGCGATCAGTCGAAGCAACGTGCTTTTGCCAGCACCCGAGTGACCGACAAGAAAGGCCATTTCGCCGCCGGCCAGCTCAAAATTGACATCCGACAGGGCCTGAGTGCCACCCGGGTACCGCTTGCCGACATGCTCGAAGGTAATCAAATCAGGGGCTCCCAAGCAACTGGCTGAGATTCATGATCGGCAGCAGGATGGCCAGCACGATGTAGAGAACGACCGCGCCGACCAGTACAATCAGCACGGGCTGGATGACGGCCAGCGCAACTTGGCCGATGTCCTCCAGATCGGATTCCTGAAGCCTGGCGGCATGCTCAAGCATTGCGCCGAGGTCGCCGGCTTGCTCGCCCCCGGCAATCAGCCGACGGGTCAGCGGCGGCAGCCACTCCATGTCATGCAAGGCGGCCGAAATCGAGGCACCTTCACGCACCCGACCGGCGGCCACCTCGAGATCCAGTCTGATCTTACGATTTGGCATGACCTCGGCGACCGCGCGCAGCGCCTCGACGGCCGGAACCGAGCTTGTGACCAAAATTGCGAAAGTTCGCGCAAATAGTGCTGCCGAATTGGTCCGTACCAGCCGTCCTGCAATCGGCAAGCGGAGAAGGTTCCGATCCAGCCACAGTCTTGGCCCGGGGCTTTGAAAGTACCGCCAAGCTGCGGCCAATAGACCCGCAGCGAACAGCCCCACCCACAAGCCGTAGCGTGAAAGCAGATCCGAAAGGCCGATCAGACTGGTCGTCAGCCATGGCAATTCATGCCCGGAGTACTCAAACACGCCGACCACGCGCGGCACGACAAATCCCAGCAGGCCCCCAACCACCGCCAGCGAAATGGTTGCCAGCAGCAGCGGGTAAACCAGCGCAACGGCCAGACCGCGCGCCAGCGTTAGACGTTTTTCGGCATGCTCGGCCAGACTTTCGATGACCGACTCCAGCTGGCCCGCCTGTTCGCCGGCCGCAACCGAGCGCGAAACCATACCGGGAAACAATGCAGGTTGCTCGGCCATGGCCGACGATAACGATTGGCCTTCGAGAACCCGGGCCCGAATCGACGCCAGCGGCCGGCTGGCGCGCGACGCGGCGTCCTGATCGACGAGCAGTGCGAGCACTTCTTCCAGCGGCAGGCCGGCACGCAGCAGGGCTGCCAGCTGGCGCAGAATCAGAGCCCTCTCGCGCGCCAGGCGAAGGCTGCCGCGGCGACCCGAATGGCGCGCAACCGGTTCGACTTCCAGCGGCACCAGACCGCGATCGCGCAGCTGCTGGCGGGCCGCGCGCGCAGTATCGGCCTGGATAACGCCACCGGTCTGGCGTTGCTGGTCCAGCGCCTTGTATTCGAATGCCGCCATCTAGACCCCGGGCCGATCCGCCGCAAGACCGGCGAAAATCCGGTCAATTTCGGCATACACATCGAGCTTGTCCGGGTGCTTGCGCGCGGCAAGTTCGACCGTGGCCCTCGACAGAGTCGCGAAAAGCTCGGCCTGGCGCGGCGTCGAACAAGCCAGGGCGCGCGCGATTCGCCGGCAGGCTCGGTCGTCAGCTCGCTCAATTGGGCCAGTCAGCGCGGCCTCGGGGCCGCGGGCCTCGATTCCAGCCAGCCCGGCACGCTGCAGCGACGTAATGAGCTCCAGCGCCTGATCGCGAGCCAACCCAGCCGATTCGGCCAGACCCAGCGCCAGGTCGTCGATCACGTTCAGAAAATTGCTGGCGGCGATGGTTGCTGCGTGGTAACGGCGCTTATCCGAAGGCTCGAACGCCAGCGTGCGCGCACCGATCGCTTCGAAAACTGGCAGCACCCGATCGAGCGCTGCCGGGTCGCCCTCGCCGACCGCGAAACTGCCGGCAAAGTATTCAATCGCGCTCGCCGGGTCGGCAAACGGGCAGACCGGATGGATCGCAGCGAAGGGCACACCAAACGGCTTGAGC
>JAIVHD010000324.1 GCA_020201235.1 Lysobacteraceae bacterium | reverse complement strand
CCGTCAGTCCATCAATCCGAACCAGCGGCCGTGTTGCATCATCAGCCGGGCCAGGTCTTCCCTGAACCCCGAACCCTGAACCCTGAACCCTCTCGGCCATCTCAGCGATCCTTCGGGTCCAGCGCGTCGCGCAAACCATCACCGAGAAAGTTCAGGCAAAACAGCGTGGCGGCCAGAAAGGTGGCGGGAAAAAACAGGCCCCAGGGCGCAAACTCCATGTCCTGAGCACCATCATTGACCAGGGCGCCCCACGACGTATTCGGTTCCTGCACCCCAAGCCCCAGAAAACTCAGGAAACTCTCGACCAGAATCACCTTGGGCACGGTCAGGGTGACGTAGACGGCGACGATGCCCAGCAGATTGGGCACGATGTGGCGCCAGATGATCACCCAGGAGCGCACCCCCAGCGCTTCGGCGGCTTCGACAAATTCCTTCTGCCGCAGGCTCAGGGTCTGGCCGCGGACGATGCGCGCCATGTCCAGCCAGATATAGCTGCCGATGGCCACGAAAATCAGCAGGATATTCCTGCCGAACACCACCATCAGCAAGATCACCAGGAACATGAACGGCAGGGCATAGAGGATGTCGACAATGCGCATCATCACGTTGTCGACCCGTCCACCGACGAAGCCGGCGATCGCACCCCAGGCCACGCCGATCAGCAGGGCGACGCCGGTGGCGACCAGCCCGACCATCAGGCTCATGCGCCCGCCATACAGCGTGCGCACATACAGGTCGCGGCCGATCGAATCGGTGCCGAAAAAGTGACCGGTTTCCAGGCTGGGTGGTGCCGAGATTTGATCCCAGTTCGGTTTCGCGTAATCGTGCTGGCTGAGCAGTGGTCCGAAGATCACCAGCAGCCCGATCAGGCCCAGCACCACGGCCGCCCCGAGCGCGGCGCGATTGCGCTTCAGACGCAGCCAGGCCAGGTGCCAGAGACTGCGGCCGCTGGCGGCCGCGGCATGGTCAAAGCTCGGTGCGGTCGCGGTCGGCGTACTCATTCGTAGCGAATCCTCGGGTCGATCAGGGCATAGAGGATGTCGACGACCAGGTTGAACACCACGATCAGCAGGCCGATCACGATCACCACCCCCATCACCAGCGTGTAGTCGCGGTTGAGCGCGCCCTGGACAAAGTATCGGCCCATGCCCGGCAGGCCGAAGATCTGTTCGATCACCACCGAGCCGGTAATGATGGCCGCCGCCGCCGGGCCCAGATACGACACCACCGGCAGCACCGCGACTTTCAATGAGTGCTTGCCAAGAACCTTCCACTCCGGCAAGCCCTTGGCACGCGCGGTGCGAACAAAGTCGGCGCGAAGCGTCTCCACCATCGAGCCGCGGGTCAGGCGGGCGACGTAGGCCATGTACGGCAGGGACAGCGCGATTACCGGCAAGACCATGTTGCGAAGCTCGCCGGCGCCCCAGCCGCCGGCCGGCAGCCAGCCGAAGTAGACGGCAAACACCAGGATCAGGATCGGGGCGAGGACAAAATTGGGAATCGCGATGCCGGTCATGGCCGAGCCCATCAGGACATAGTCCAGGCGCGAGTTCTGGCGCCAGGCCGCGAGGGTCCCGATCAGCACGCCCAGCACCAGGGCCAGCATCAGGGCGCTGGCACCCAGCCGGATCGAGACCGGAAAGCCCTCGGCGATCAGCTCGTTGACGGTGAAATCGGAGTACTGGAAGCTGGGGCCCAGGTCTCCGCGCAGGACGGAGCCGAGATAACCCAGGTACTGGGTAAACAGCGGTTGATCGAGGTTGTACTTGGCATCGAGATTGGCCTGTACCGCCGCCGGCAGGGTCTTGTCGGCATCGAACGGGCCGCCGGGCGCGATCCGGATTAAAAAGAAGGCGATGGTGACGAGGATGAACAGCGTCGGCACCGCACCAAGCAGGCGTCCGAGAATGTAGCGCGGCAGCATCAGAGGGCGCCTTGCGCGACCGGATCCTGGCGCAGCAGGAACATGTAGCGGGTTGGGTGCTGATCGACCAGGTTCGGCGCCCAGCCGCGCACGTACGGCTTGACCAGGCGCCGGGTGACGTAGGTGTAGACCGGGGCGAACGGCTGGGTTTCCAGCAGCAAGCGCTCGGCTTGCTGCAAAACGGCGAAGCGCTCGTTGCGATTGGCCGTGCGCGCGGCCTGGGCCAGCAGGGCGTCGTATTCGGCGTTGAAAAAGCCGACATCGTTTTGCTGGTTGTTGCTGTGGAACAGCTCGAGGAAATACATCGGATCGAGATAATTCCCGATCCAGCCGGCCCGGAACACCTCGGTAATGGCGCGAGCCCGGCGGGTCGCCAGGAACACCCGGAACTCTTCGTTGATCAGCGAGGCACGCACGCCCAGTGTTTGTTGCCACATCGCGGCAATCGCCAGCGAGACCCGCTTGTGATCTTCATGGGTGTTGTAGCGAATCTCCACCTCGAGCGGATTGTCCGGCCCGAAACCCGCTTGGGCCAGGAGTTCAAGGGCGTGCTGTTCGCGCTCGGCCTGGCTCCAGGACGCCCACGCCGGCTGCGGCGGGTCGTAGCCGTCCAGCCCGGGCGGGGTAAAGCTGAAGCTGGGCTGTTCGCCAAAGCGGCGAAGCTTGGTGGTGATGATGTCGCGATCAATGGCCAGTGACAGTGCCGTGGTCACACGCGCATCATTGAAGGGCGCACGCAGGGTGTTGAAGCCGAAGTAGTAGCTGCCGAACCAGTCGCTGATGACCAGTTCATCGGCCAGGTGGGCTTCGATCCAGTTGAACTGGGTATTCGGAACTTCGTAGGTCCAGTCGATCTCGCCGGCGCGGTAGCGCATCAGCTCGGCGGCCAGGTCTTCGGTGGGGTAGTAGTAGACCTCGTCGATGATGACCCGGTCGTTTTCGCGAAAGTAGGGGTTGCGCACCAGCCGGATATGCGACTGCATGGCCAGTTCAGCGAGCTGATAGGGCCCGTTGCTGACCATCACGCCCGCGCGGGCCCAGCGATCGCCGTGGGCTTCCACGGTGGCGCGGTGAACGGGGTAGGCAACGCTGTGCGACAGCACCTCGACCAGCAAGGGGTTGGGTGCTTCCAGGGTCAGCTCGAGGGTGTAGTCGTCGATGACCCGAACGCCTAATTGTTCCGGCGGCATCCGCCCGGCGATGATCGGTTCGGCATTGCGGATGGGTTTGAGCAGGATCGACGTGCGCGAGCCGGTGGCCGGATCGACCGCCCGGCGCAGGCTGAACAGCCAGTCGTGCGCGGTCAGGTCCTCGCCGTTGGACCAGCGCGCATCCTCGCGCAGGACAAACGTCCAGGTCAGGCCATCCTCAGAAACTTCCCAGCGCTCGGCCGCGCCCGGAATGATGCGGCCGTCGGCCGAGCGCACAACCAGCGATTCAAACAGGTCGCGCTGAACGTGGGTGCTGGGCACCCCCTCGGTGATGTGCGGGTCGAGTCCCTGCGGCTGGGTGCCGTTGCCGCGATGCAGAATCTGCACCGGCGCCAGAATCGAAGGATGGGGCAGGCCATCTTCGGTCGGCACGACCTCAGGCAGGTTCCAGCGCGGCGTGTTCGCGGCCGACAGGTCGTCCGGTTCGGCGCCGCAACCGCCCAGCAACAAGACCAGCAGGGCCAGCCCACTGACCGTTATAAGATTACCCATCGGCCGAGCATAGCAGATTGATTCAACTTGCCAAATCGCGGAGAAATTACAACAGCGCCGGCCGGTAGACCAGGACGCTTTGGTCATTCCGGTGCCGCCGTTTGCTCACTCAACTGACCGGGGCATCGCTGGCTGGCTTGGAAGGCACCGGGGAGGCCACCGTGACTTCGAGTGCCGGTCCGTTCGGATACAGCAAGAGGGACGAGTCGCCGGTCAACCATTCGGTGTCGATCTCGCGCCCGTCCAGCAGTGTTCCGTTCGCGCTGCCCAGATCGCTGGCGCGCCAGCGATCTGGGCAGCGCGAACGGAACACTGC
>JAIVHD010000323.1 GCA_020201235.1 Lysobacteraceae bacterium | reverse complement strand
ATGCCGGCCACCAGCAGCGCCGCGACCAGCACCACCACGACCGGGCCGTAGCGGGTTTCAAACAGCGCTGCCATGCGCTCGTTGCGCGCGTAGAGTCGATCGATGGACTGGCTGGTGGCGCTCGAAACGCTGAAAAGCCGGCCCGGCACGCGGGTTTCGCCGACCAGCCTGCCGTCCAGCGGCATGTGGACGCGGTGATAGTCGTGCGGCGCGAGATAGATCGTCGCGAACTGGCCGCCGTCGTCGAAGTGGCGTGCCCATTGCGAATTGGCAAGCAGTTCGTCGACCGAAAAGTCGCGCCCCTTGGCCTGGATGATGCGACCCTTGCGGATCGGTCCGAGGCGGCTCAACAGGCCGTCGCTGGGGCTTACGATGGTGTCTGGGTTGGCGGGCAGCGGGCGCGCATCGGGCTTTAGCGAGCGGGTGAAAAAATCGTCGAACGAGATAAATTCGTTCAAGCTGCGCTCGGCTTCGGCCAGCTTGACCGGATACAGGCGCGTAAACATACCAATCAGCGGTCGTCGCAGCAGGGGGCTGTTGGACGCCAAATTGGCGAGCGCGGTCAGTGCGTGTTGCGGCAGCAGGTGCTGGTGCCAGGTCTTCAGATGCGCCCAGCGGTCCTCGGTGGCGCCTTCCTGCGGGTCTTTGCGGTCTTTGCCGGCGTTGCTTGCGGATGCCACGGTCAGTTCATGCGGCTGAGCGTGAACAGATCGGCGGCCATCGCTGCGGGTTCCAGCGGCTGGGCGAATCGGCCGACCATACGGCCCTGCGGGTCGATGATCACGATCATGCCGGAGTGGTCTACGGTGTAGAAGCCGCCCTCGTCGGGGGCTCCGCGCCAGAACTGCGCCCCGACCTGGGAGGTCAGCCGGACCAGGGCCTCGTCGTCGCCGGTCACGGCCCTGAAATCGGGGTCGAAAAAGCCGACATACTCGCGCATCGCCTGGCCGTCGTCGCGTGCCGGGTCGACCGACACAAACACGACCTGCGGTTTGTTTTCGACCCGCATGATTTCGAGCTGATCCATGGACGAGGCCAGCACGCTCAAGGTATCCGGGCAGATATCGGGGCACTGGGTGAAGCCGAAGAACAACAGCGAATAACGGCCGCGCAGGTCATCGACCGTGAAGGCAGCGCCGTTCGCATCGTGCAGCTCGAACGGCGCGATCGGCCTTGCTTCGGGGTACATGGATGCAGCCTCAAAGCCGGCCGCTTGACCGAACATCGAGCGCGCCACGATCAGGCCGACCAGGATGGCGGTGATCACGACCAGCAGCGGGATCAGCATGCTGCCGTGCAAGTGCCGCGCAGGATGCGCGTCGGCATTCAGCGGTGAACAAATGGGTTTGTGGTGCGTGCGGGGTGGTTGATCCATCAGAAACATTATACCGATGCACTATACTTGCGCGCATGTCGCATGGACCAGATTCAATTGTTCACAGCCCGTTATCAGCGCGATGCCGCCGGGTTTCGGTGGCGCATTGCAGCGGCACGCGGGATGAATAAGGCGGCTTCAACCAGCTTCGGGTCACCCGCCGCGATGCCTGTCGTCTCCCTCGCCGAATGGACTGCTAGCGCGGCCCGGCGAATGGACGCGGCCGATCTTTTTTTTGGTCACGGCACCGCCAACGCATTTGACGAAGCCTGCTGGATGGCGGCCCATGTGCTTGGGCTGCCGCCGGATTTCGAGGATTTTGCCCTGGGCCAGAGCCTGACGCAGCCGGCCTTCGACGACCTCGAGCGGCTACTGATCCAACGGATCGAAACACGCAAGCCGCTGGCCTATCTGGTCGGCCATGCATGGTTTGCCGGCCTGCGCTTCGAAGTTGATGAACACACGCTGATTCCACGATCGCCGATCGCCGAGCTCATTCACCAAGGGCTGCAGCCGTGGCTCGATCTTGACCGGCCGCTGAAGGTCCTGGATGTGGGTACCGGCTGCGGCTGCATCGCCGCGGCACTGGCCTGGTACTGGCCGAAGCTCGCGATCGACGCGGTCGATATCAGCGCCGCAGCACTGGCGTGGGCCGAGCGCAATGTCGCAGCCCTGGAGCTGGGCGATCGGGTCGCTTTGACCCACTCGGACCTGTTCGAGGCGCTCGGCACCCGGCGCTACGATCTGATCGTCAGCAACCCGCCGTACGTGCCCGAGCGCTCGATGCTTGAGCTTCCGCCGGAATACCGGCACGAGCCGGCCGCGGCACTTGCGGCCGGCGCGGACGGGCTGGATGTCGTGCGGCGTTTGTTGTTTGAGGCTCCCGAGCATTTGACGGCCGGAGGGCTGCTGTTGATTGAAGTCGGCGAGGCTCAAGCTGCCGCCGAGCTTCTTTTGGCAGACAGCGGCGCGGTCTGGCTGGAATTCGAACACGGCGGCGAAGGCGTTTTCCTGATCGACCGTGCGGCCTGCACGGCGCTGCGTGATGCGGCCCGGGCGTGATGATAACGACGACGGCCATGAGACCCGGCGGTGCTCGCCGACGCGCTGCAACCGCGCCGCTTGGGCGGCGCGATCGCCAACACGCGTCGAGCGCTCATCGGTTGATGAGCGCCGCCCGACATATAAAATATAGAACAAGCTATTCGAGGGCTTATCTGCAATGAGTTTTAATCGATTCGGTCGCGTGGTGTCGATCACGACCTTCGGCGAGAGCCATGGCCCGGCAATTGGCTGTGTCATCGACGGCTTTCCGCCCGGCATGGAGATCAGCGCTGAGGAAATTCGTACGGCCATGCTGCGGCGGGCGACCGGCCGCTCGCGCCATACCTCCCAGCGGCACGAGCAGGAAGACGTGCAGATCCTGTCGGGCTTTTTTGACGGTCGTACGACTGGCACGCCGATTGCGCTGGTCGTCTACAACAGCGATGCGCGCAGCCGCGATTATTCAAAAATTTCCACCCGGTTTCGGCCCGGACATGCCGACTACACCTACCACCACAAGTATGGCTTGCGCGACTGGCGCGGGGGCGGGCGATCGTCGGCCCGTGAAACCGCCATGCGGGTTGCAGCCGGTGCGCTGGCGGCCAAATACCTGGCCCAGAAATTCGGCATTCGAATCACCTCCTGGCTCGGCCAGCTCGGCGAAATCGTCTGCGATCACCAGTTCGTGGCCGAATCGATCGACGATAACCCGTTTTTTTGTCCCGATCCGGCCTGCGTGCCGAAGCTCGAAGATTACATGGACGCATTGCGAAAGGAAGGCGACTCGGTCGGTGCGCTGGTTCGCGCACGCGCGGAGGGCGTGCCGCCCGGCTGGGGCGCACCGGTTTATGCCAAGCTCGACTCCGACCTGGCCTCGGCGATGATGAGCATCAATGCAGTCAAGGGCGTCGAGATCGGCGCCGGATTCGAAAGCGTGGCCGAGAAGGGCACCGAGCATCGCGATGAACTCACGCCAACGGGTTTTGTCGGCAACCACGCCGGCGGCGTGCTGGGCGGGATTTCCTCCGGCCAGCCGATCACGCTGGCGGTCGCGTTCAAGCCGACCTCCAGCCTGCGCTTGCCGGGCCGCACGGTCGATGCCGACGGCCAGCCGGTTGAAATCGTGACCACTGGCCGGCACGATCCGTGCGTTGGGATCCGAGCCGTACCGATTGTCGAGGCTATGATGGCGTTGGTACTGATGGACCATTTCCTGCTGCACCGCGCCCAGTGCGGCGACGTCGCGCCGCAGACGCCACGCATCGAGTAGCGCGGCGGGCAAGTTTCAGGGTGTTTCGACGGTGCGCGGAAAGGCCGTTTCTAGGACCCGCAATATTCAAATCACAGGATCAAACAGCTTGACGAATTCATCCAAAAAATACAATGTCGCGGTCGTCGGTGCCACCGGCGCGGTTGGGCCGGAGAGATGGTCGACTTCGGTAAGCGCTCGGTAACCGTTCGCGCGCTTGACCCATTCGATTTCGAAGGCATTGACTTCGCATTCTTTTCGGCCGGGGGCTCGGTCTCGGCCGAGCATGCACCGCGCGCCGCGCGGGCCGGTGCGACCGTCATCGATAACACCTCGCACTTTCGCATGGACGACGATGTGCCGCTGGTGGTTCCGGAGGTCAATGGCTCGATTCTGAATGGCTGGTTCGAGCGCGATCGGCCTGGCGGGATCATCGCAAACCCGAATTGCTCGACCATCCAGATGCTGCTTGCGGTGGCCCCGATTCACCGTGCTGCCGGCATTCGCCGAATTAATGTCGCGACTTACCAGGCCGTCTCCGGGGCCGGCCGCCAGGCATTGGAAGAGCTCGGCCGGCAGACCGCAGCCAGGCTCAATTTCGAACAGCCCGAGGCGCGCGTGCTCAGTGCCCCGATCGCATTCAATGTGATTCCGCGTATCGATCGCATGGAAGACAACGGCTACACGCGTGAGGAAATGAAAATGCATTTCGAGACGCGCAAGATCCTGGACGACCATGAGATCGGCGTTAACGCCACGGCGGTGCGCGTGCCGGTGTTCTATGGCCATAGTGAGGCCGTTCACCTGGAAACCGTCCGGGTGATTGAGGTCGACGAGGTGCGCGCGCTGCTTTCGCGTGCCGCCGGTATCGAAGTGATCGAAGGCGAGATCGATCCGATGCCGCTGGTTCATGCCTCGGGCCGCGATCCGGTCTACGTCGGCCGAATTCGCCGCGATTACACGCACCCCAACGGCATCAATCTTTGGGTGGTCTCGGACAATCTGCGCAAAGGCGCGGCGCTCAATGCGATACAGATCGCAGAACTGCTGGCCAATCTGGAGGGTCGGTCGCGCGGTTGACCCGCGGTAGGGAACTGAGCACCCATCTTCGCCGGCGCAGCCGATGCACATTTCTTTCCCGGTCTCGCGTCGGGGCTGGGATCGGGGCTGTTTCAAAGCGGTGGCGCTTGGTATACTCGAAAAATGTTATTGGGGAACGACCATCCATGAGCCGGGCCAATGCCTTCCTGATTACGCCAGTGCTGCTGAGTGCGGTACTTGTGTTGATACCGCTTGACACCCGCGCGCTAGGTCTTGGCGAGGCGCGTGTCGATTCATTCCTGAATCAGCCGCTCGATGTTCGTGTCCGATTGCTTGACGCCGGCGAACTCGATCTCGATTCACTGACCGTCAGGCCGGCATCGCCGGAAGACTTCAGTCGCCTGGGGCTGACCGGCACTTCGCTGGCGCTGGCGGTCGAAATCGTGATCGATCGCGAGCAGGTTCCGCCGGTCTTGAGGATACGCTCAGCCCGGCCGGTCAGCGACCCGGTCGTTCAGTTGCTGCTTGATGCGCGCTGGGCGGGCGGTCGGATGTTGCGTGAATACACCCTGTTTCTCGATCCGCCAACGGTCGCCGTGGCACCGCCAGCGCGCTCGATCGCGCCATCCGTCGAGGCACCCCGGCCGGGCGCCGCCGAGCGCCCGGATGAGCCGCGCCAGGCCACCGCTGCGGCTCGGCAGCGCAGCCGCGATGCCGCCGACCGTGCCGAGCCGTCACAGCCAGCCGGCCAAAGCCGGCAAGACAGCCCCCGAGTGCAAGCGCGCAATACGTCCCGCGCGCGCTACGGTCCGGTCGAGAGCGGCGAGACGCTGTGGTCGATCGCCCGCGAAACCTTGCCGGCTGACGATCTCTCGATGGACCAGATGATGGTGGCGATCGTCGAGCTGAACCCGAACGCGTTCCGAAACGGCAATATCCACCAGTTGCTGCGCGGCGCGCAGCTCGACCTGCCGGATGCCGAGCGCGTCCGCAGGATCGATCGGGCGCTGGCGACCGATACCGTAACCGCTCAGAATCGCGCTTTCAATCAACGGATTACCGGTGACGTTCCGGTCGTGTCGGACGATTTTGATGATTTCGGCACTGAGGACACGACCCGATCGGGTCCGGCTGATTCGGCTGATTCGGCTGATGCGTCGGAGCCGGAGCCGGAGGACTTGGAAGAAACCGACGATCACCGGCTTGCACTGGTACCGCCGACCGAAGAGCAGGGCGGCGCGGGCTCGGCCGATGGCCGTGACGAGGCGGTCGCGAGTCTGCGCCAGCGCCTGGCGCGAGCCGAGGAGGAGCTATATGCTGCACGCCAGGAGGCCGAGGCCTTTGAGCAGCGCGTCGGTCAGCTCGAATCGCTGATCGAGAGCAATCCCGACGGCTTTGGCATTCGCGATGCCGACCTGGCCGGGCTGGAGCAGACGCTGCGCGCGGCCCGTGCGGCGACCGGCGAAGATGCCGATCCGGCGATGCGCGCTGAGGTATTGGCTCGTCTCGATGACGATCTTGAGCAATTCCGGATTGCTGGCGATGCGTCCCCGGACGGCGTCGAAATAGCCAGCCAGGGCGGCGACCAAAGCCGCGCCGACGCGAGCGAGCCATCCAATTCAGCAGGACAGCCAGACGGATCGACGCAAGTCGCCGATCCGGAGCCGGCCGAACAGGAACCAGCCGGACAGGAGCCAGCCGGACAGGAGCCAGCCGAACCGGTGGTCACCCGGGTTGGTGGCGCTTCGCAGGGCTGGTTTGACCGAGTCC
>JAIVHD010000322.1 GCA_020201235.1 Lysobacteraceae bacterium | reverse complement strand
GATTACTTCTGCCTCGCAATTACTCGACGATGCGGTTCGGGCTTCGATCGCTGCCGGGGTTACCTATGTGGTGGCGGCCGGCAACAACAGCGCTGATGCCTGTAACTACTCCCCGGCACGGATCGCGGAAGCGATTACCGTGGGTGCAAGCACTCCCCAGGATAGCATGGCGTCGAATTCCAACTATGGTGCCTGTGTTGATCTGTTTGCGCCGGGTACTGGAATTTTGTCGGCCTACAATGGTTCGGATACTGACAGCTTAACACTGTCCGGTACGTCGATGAGTTCGGCCCATGTGTCCGGTATCGCCGCCACGCTGCTGGCCCAGGCGCCGGGTAGTTCGCCGGTCGAACTGACCGATCTGGTGATTGCCAACGCGACCCAATTGCCGAGTGATATCGACGCGACTGGCAACAATCTGCTGGCCTACAGCTTCGTTGAACTCGAACCCGCGCCGGAAAATAATCCCGTTTTGCTGGATGTTCATGCCGACTGTAATGACCGCAATCGGCGCTGTATGTTTGAGGCCATTATCGAGAATAATACGGTGCCGGTCGATACGTGGTTCTGGGATTTTGGTGATGGCGCAGTATCGAACCGCTATCGCGCGAAAGTCGGCCATGCCTACGCATCAGATTTGGTTGAAGTCACTGTTTTATTGACCGTGCTGTTGAGCGATGGCCAGTCGGTGAGTGCAGAGCGCACTGTGACGCTGCCAGCCTTCTACGCTCGGTGCTGCGCGTGATTGATGCAACGGATGGATAAACCCGCCTGATGCACCAACCCACCTGCTGCGGTGCCGCCAAGCCCCGCGTCCGCAGCGTTTCGCTCGGTCACGCATCGTCACCGGACAGGCGAGTACGCATCCGCTGCGCATCGTCGCGAAACGCCCCGGCCACGGCACCTCGCAACGCCGGGGTGGTGAATCAGGCGGGGTAAAGATTGCAAGAACGAGCGGGGCTGGCTGGACAAGCCGGCTCCTTTTGCGGTATACCCTTGGGCTGGAACATCGGCAATGCGAGGGAAGCAGTGAAGAAGCCGCCTGAACAGACTCAACCCACTCAACCATTGGCCGATGCCGAGAGCATAAACCGATTGCTCACGGTCAACGCACGTGAGCTGATCTCGCGCCACACCTCGGATTTGACCTTTCTGTATGCCTCGCCGGCCGCCGGCCGGGTGCTGGGCTACGCCGCTGAGCAACTGCTTGGTCAACGGCTTGATGACCTGGTCCATCCCGACGACCTGGCTGGTGTTGTGACCGCCTTTGCGCTGGCTCGCGACGGCGAGGACACGGTCGCGGCGACAATGCGAGTGCAGGCTGCCGATGGAAGCTGGCGCTGGTGCGAGGCATTCTGTCGCGGGGTAGAATCGGAAGAGACCGGCGAGCTGGAAATTCACGCCGCCATCCACGATATCTCCAAGTTCAAACAAATTGAAAAAGCAATCGAGCGGGTGGCGCGCGAATGGCGCAGTACCTTCGATGCTGCGCGCGATGCCATCCTAATGCTCGACCGCCAGGCCCGCATCATTCGAGTTAATCTAGCGACCACGCGTGTACTGAATTGTGATTTTGCCGAGCTGCTCGGCCAACCGCTTAGGCAGGTGATTCACGATCGGCTCGATCTTGACGATCCTTTTGGCGTTGATCAGGTTTGGCAGCAGCGCGGCCAGGTTCGGCGCGATGTGCAACTGGAAGGGAGCGGGCGCTGGCTGCGTTCGACCATCGATCCGGTTGCCGGCACGGGCGGCGAGATGACCGGCGCAATCGTGTTTCTGGCCGACATCAGCACTGAGAAGCAGGCCGAGGTACGCTTGCGCGATACCCTGGAGCAGCTGCGCCGGCTGTCCTCGCATCTGCAGGTGGTGCGTGAGGAAGAGCGCAAATCCATTGCCCGGGAGGTTCATGATGAGCTGGGCCATGCGATGACCGCACTTAAAATGGAAATCGCCTGGCTCGGTCGGCAGCTCGATGATTCCGAGCCTGATCTAAAAAAACATATCGGCAGCATGACCAGTCTGGTCGACCAAACCATTTCCACGGTCCGACGGATCAGCTCCGAGTTGCGCCCGCCGGTACTGGACGATCTTGGGCTGGATGCGGCGATCGAATGGCTCGCCGAAGATTTTAAGGCGCGCACCAGTCTGCCGGTCAGTGTGCGCTTGCCCGATCCAGTCGATAATATTCGGGGTAAACGAGCGATTTCGTCGTACCGCATCGTTCAGGAGGCGCTGACCAACGCGGCGCGCTATGCCGAGGCCGGCGCGGTCGAGATTGACTGGCATCAGGATGAGACAAACATCCGGCTGGAGATTCGCGATAACGGCAAGGGTTTTGATGCCGATGCACGTCGGCCTTGCGGCGGTTTTGGGTTGCTCGGCATGGAGGAGCGGGCACGCGATCTTGACGGAGAGCTGGTTGTGGCCACTCGAATGGGCGAGGGTACGCTGATTCGCCTGACGTTTCCGCGGAGCCCGGCAGTATGATTCGGATCATGATTGCCGATGACCACGCGATTGTCCGTGAGGGATTGAAGCGCATTATCGAGGAAGATACCCAACTGGCGCTGGTTGCCGAGGCCGCCAATGGACACGAAGCCTTGCGTCTGGCGCGCGAGGCTCAGCCACAAGTCATTCTGCTCGATATTTCCATGCCCGAGCGCAGCGGTCTGGATGCGCTGGCTGATATTCGAAAGGCCTGTCCTGGCGCCAAGGTGCTGATCCTGAGCATGCACCCGGAAGAACAGTACGCGATTCGCTGTCTGAAGCAGGGTGCCGATGGCTACATGACCAAGGAAAGCGCGCCGGAACTCTTGTTGGGCGCGATCCGACGGCTGCATTCGGGTGGTAAATACGTCAGCCCCAGCCTGGCCGAAAAGCTCGCAGCCAGCCTATCCAACCCCGACGACCAGCGCCCATGTCATGAGTCCTTGTCCGAACGCGAACTGCAGGTTCTGACCATGATCGGTCAGGGCCAAACCGTTGGCGAAATCGCCAATCACCTGTGCGTCAGCGTCAAGACGGTCAGCACGTATCGAACCCGACTGCTGGAAAAAATGGATATGGACAACAATTCGCAGCTTATGCGCTACGCCATCGAATACGGACTGGCGTAGACTCCAACGTTGCATCAATTTTCGGAGCTGGAAGCCCGGAGAGTCGTGTTTCCGGGGGCTGCACGGAGTGTTGCCAACCGGAGCGTAGCTTCACTCTACGTGAGGATGCGTTTGGCAGCGAAACGCAGCAGGCTTGGGGCCCCGGGGCCGCCGCAGTAGATCGGGTGGTGAATCGGACGGGACCAGAACTTTGCGCTATGCTCGCTTCTTTCCGAATAAAGCCGATCGATATGTTCAAGCCCGGATTCCTGCTTCTTGCCATTGTGGTGGCCTTCAGCCCGCCGATCTCCGCCGGGGCCGCCGATTTTCTCCCAGACAGCCGTTACGCCGCCGATGCGCCGCGCTTCGCCGATGTGCTCGGCTACCCGGCCGGCGATCGCATCAGCTCGCCGGCCAAGGTACGCACCTGGTTCGAGGCGTTGCAGGACGCCTACCCGGACCGGATCCGGATCGTCCCCTACGCCGTCAGCTGGCAAGGCCGTGAGTTGTTCTATGCGGTTATCGGGACGCCGCAGCGACTGGCCAAGCTCGACAGCATCCGGGCCGACATCCAGACCATTGCCCATCCAGACAAAAACGATGCGCTAGCGATTGATGCCGCGATGCAACGCGTGCCGGGCACGGTCTGGATGGCCTATTCGGTGCACGGCAACGAAATCTCGCCAGCCGATGCCGCGATGGTGACCGCCTGGCACTTGCTGGCGGCCGAACGCGACGAGGTGGTTGACGCCATCCTCGACAACACGCTGGTGTTCATCAACCCGATGCAAAACCCGGACGGCCGGGCGCGCTTTGTACACAACTTCGAAATGGCAGAAGGGCTGGAACCGGCCGCCACTCGATTGGCCGCCGAGCACGACGAGCC
>JAIVHD010000094.1 GCA_020201235.1 Lysobacteraceae bacterium | reverse complement strand
TGCGCGCCTATCGGCGCGTGTATTGGACCGGTGCGGCGTTTTTTCTGCGAGTCGACACGCGCCTTCGTCACGAAACCGGGGGCCGGGCTTCGCTCGATTCGACCCTGGCCGCGTTTCACGAGTGCTGCATGCAGCGCGGCCGACGCTGGAGCGCGCGCGAGCTGGTTGAGCGCTTCGGTCAATTGAGCGTGCCGGAGATCTGGCAGCAGGAATATCGTGCCACGATCGATTCGCTGGCCGAACCGGTTTATCAGGAGGCCCTGAAACGCCTGGGAATCGTTGAATCGGCTTCCGGCGCGCGCTTTAGCGACGACGCCGACCAAGCGTTACTGCGTGAACAGATGGCCGGCCCGCCGGTCGACAATCCGAAACCGCCGCTGCAAAATAGCAACGCGGCCGCGCTAAGCCCGCCGTAATTCGCAGAGCGCATAAAAAAATCGCGTGTCGATCGCGCACGAATGACAACGTCCCAGAGGCTCAATCGCCGTCCTCCGATCCGGTTTCAGGCACCGTATCGTAATCAATTGCCGCAATGGTCACCTGGCGTCGGCCGGAAGGCGTTTCGATTGCCAGTTCTTCATCCAGCGGTTTACCCAACAGCCCGCGTGCGAGCGGCGAATCGACCGAAATCCAGCCTTTCTGAGGGTCGATTTCATCGGCACCGACGATCCGATAGCGGCACGTCTGCGCGCCCCCTTCTTCGATCGTGACCCAGGCGCCGAAGAAAACCCTGCCCGAGTCGGAAGGACTGCCCGCAACCGGCCTGACCTCATCGCTTCGCTTGCCCAGATAGCGAATGCGCCGATCCATTTCCCGCAGTTGTTTTTTGCGATAGATGTACTCGGCGTTTTCCGATCGATCGCCTTCGGCGGCCGCCGCAGTCAGGGCCGCGACAACGTCGCGCCGATCCACCCAGAGCTGCTTCAGCTCAGCCTTCAGATTCTCCAGGCCCTGCGCTGTGATATAGGGGCTCGATCGTGCCCCGGGGGGTCGCCAGCGGCTCATCGGCTACTCGTCGAAAATTGAATCGTTGAGCTTGACGTTGAGTGGCACAACGGTCGAGCGATCTGCTGATCAATCAGGCCCCGCTCGCGCGCCGCTTTGCTTGGCCACAACGCCCGATCAGAACGGCCAAGCCGTTCTGATCGGGCTGTGGGATTACAACCTCGCGGTCCGACCCCGGCGACGGCTGCCGACAGCGATCAGGCCTGTTCGACAGGCGGCGCCGCCACCCTGTCCGAGGCGGGCTCGGCGCCATCGCTTGGGCCAGGCGATCGTGGTGGATGATCGTCGTCGTTCCAGCCGGCCGGCGGATCGGGTTCTTTGCCCTGCATGATCTGGTCGATCTGCTTGGCATCAATCGTCTCATAATGCATTAAGGCATCCGCCATCAGCTTCAGCTGAATCGTGTGAGCCCCGAGAATGTCGCGCGCGTTCACCTGCCGACCGAGAAACACCTCGTCCTCGTTTTCATCATAGGAAAGCGGGCCGAGAACGTCCGAAAGGCCCCATTTCGAGACCATGCTCCGGGCGATCGCCGTGGCCCGCTCGATGTCGTTGCTGGCACCGGTCGTGACCTTGCCCTTGCCGTAGATCAGCTCCTCGGCAACCCGGCCACCAAACAGGCTGGCCAATTGGGACTCGAGTTGGGTCTTGTTCTGGCTGTATCGATCTTCTTCAGGCAGAAACATGGTCACGCCCAATGCCCGACCGCGCGGGATGATCGTGACTTTGTAGACCGGATCGTGTTCGGGCACGATCCGACCGACGATTGCATGCCCGGCTTCGTGGTAGGCGGTCAAACGCTTATCGTCCTCGCTCATCACCATGGACTTGCGCTCGGCACCCATCATGATCTTGTCCTTGGCCTTCTCGAAATGTTCCTGGCCGACGGCCTGCGAATCCTCACGTGCCGCAAACAGCGCCGCCTCATTGACTAGATTGGCCAGGTCGGCACCCGAAAACCCCGGACTCCCGCGCGCGATATTCCTGGCGTTGACGCTTTCGTCGATCGGAACCTTCTTCATGTGTACCGTCAGGATCTGCTCGCGACCTTTCAGGTCCGGGAGAGGTACGACCACCTGCCGGTCGAAGCGGCCTGGCCGCAGCAGCGCCGGATCGAGCACGTCGGGCCGGTTGGTTGCGGCAATCATGATGATGCCTTCGTGCCCGTCAAAGCCGTCCATTTCGACCAGCAACTGGTTCAGCGTCTGCTCGCGCTCGTCATGGCCACCGCCCAGCCCGGCACCTCGGTGGCGGCCGACCGCGTCGAGCTCATCGATGAAAATAATGCACGGCGCGTGCTTCTTGGCGGTTTCGAACATATCGCGCACCCGCGACGCGCCGACGCCGACAAACATTTCGACGAAGTCCGAACCGGAAATCGAGAAAAACGGCACCTGTGCCTCGCCGGCAATCGCCCGGGCCAGCAGGGTCTTGCCGGTGCCGGGCGGGCCAACCATCAGCACGCCCTTCGGAATCTTGCCGCCGAGACGCTGGAATTTGCCCGGGCTTTTCAGGAACTCGACCAGTTCCGAGACCTCGTCTTTGGCCTCCTCTACGCCTGCGACATCGGCGAACGTGATCTTAACCTGGTCTTCACCCTGCAGTTTTGCGCGCGATTTGCCAAAGCTCATGGCCCCGCCGCGTCCGCCCATGCCGCCCTGCATCTGACGCATGAAGTAAATAAACAGAAAAACCAGCAGTAGCACCGGCAGCAGGCTGATCATGATATCGACCAGGATCGAGCGCCTCTCCGGCGGCTCACTGGCCATCTCGACCTTGTTGTCGATCAGATCCGCGTACAACCCGGTGTCGTCCGGCGGCGCGAACACTTCGTAGTCCTGACCATTGGTGGTTTTGCCGCGCAGCCATTTTCCGCCCGAGGTCGCCTGAATGTGCACGGACTCAATCTGGCCGTTGCGCACCGCGCTCAAAAACTCCGAATACTGCATTTCCTTAGCCGCCGGCTCCGTTTCGGCGTAGTGCTGAAAAATGCTCATCAGGACCATCGCGACGACGATCCACATCAAAAGGTTTTTCGCGAACTGGCTCAACAATCTGCTCCTGGTGCGGGCCGACAGGTCGCTGCGGCCATTGACTTGATTCCGTGTACTTTACCCCGAACGCCGTGAATCGGCGACCAGATAAACTTCACGACTGTGCTTGCGCGACGCGTCGGGCTTGCGCAGGCGAACGGTCGAAAACCGGCTTCGGACGTTTCGAACATAGTCATCGAAACCTTCGCCCTGAAAGACCTTGACCACAAAAATTCCGGCGGGCTGCAACCATTCGAGCGCGAATTCCAGCCCAAGTTCAGCCAAGTGCATTGCGCGCGCCTGATCGCTGACGGCAATGCCGGAGATATTGGGGGCCATATCCGACAGTACAAGGTCAACCCGCGTACCGACCCGCGCTTCCAGCCTCGTCAGGGCTTCGGCCTCGCGAAAATCGTCCTGGATAAATTCAACACCGTCAATCGGCTCCATCGGCAGAATATCCAACGCCACAACGTGGCCCGCCGGCCCGGTTTTTTCAACCGCGACCTGCGACCAGCTTCCCGGTGCCGCGCCAAGATCGACCACCCGCTGGCCCGGTTTAAAAAAATGATCGCGCTGGTCGAGCTCGATCAGCTTGAAGGCCGCACGCGCCCGATAACCCTGGCTGCGGGCTTGCTTGACGTAGGGATCGGCGGACTGGCGCGCAAGCCAGCGCTTTGAACCCGGTTTGTTCACCACCCCTCCGTCATGAGGTGCTGCCAGGTCCCGTGGCCGGGCCGTTTTGCGACGATACGCTACGGATGCGTACTGGCCTGTCCGCTAAGGAGGCGTGACCGAGCGAAACGCCGCAGGCGCGGGGCATGTAGGGGCCGCAGTAGGTCGGATAGTGAATCAAACGGGTTGAACTCCTGGTCATGGCCGGATGCTCTTTCGATCGAATCGAAGTGGGATTATCCCACCTTATTCGCCAGCGTGCCGCCACAGGAGCCGACGGCTCCTGTGGCCGGATTTCTGCGAGCCGCAAGCTTCGAAAATGATGCAACCTTGAGGTAGAATTCTGGTGTACTCATGATGCGATCGATTCATGCCCCTGAATAATGCCAGCCGCCGACACTTGCGTGGTCTTTGCCATCCGTTGGCACCCGTCGTCATGGTGGCCGACAAGGGCCTGACCGACAACGTCAAGGCCGAAATTGAACTTGCCCTTGACAGCCATGAACTGATCAAGGTCAAACTGCGCTCCGACCGCGAACAACGCGAGCAATGGATCGAGTCGATCCTCGATACGACCCGCGCCGAACTGGTTCAGAAAATCGGGCAGGTTGCCTGTTTTTACAGAGCCAACCCGAAAAACCGCCGAATCCGCCTTCCATGATGGCGTTCTCCGAACACCGGCCCGAGGACTCGTATTTTGTTCACTCGCTGAGCGACAGCGACATCCGAATTGTCGATACAACGTATCGCGAAAGCCTGCTTCTGACGCCCGATACCGGCGTCATGCCGTGGCCGGTCGAGTCGCTGGAGTCCCTTGAAATTCACCACCTGGATGCGGTGTTTGAATACCGGCCCGACGTCCTGCTGCTGGCCAGCGGCCGCCGTCAGCATTTTCCCAGGCGTGATATCCAGATTGCGCTGCTACGCCAAAACATCGGGCTGGAGGTCATGACGCTGGACGCCGCCGCACGCACGTTCAACGTTTTGGCCAGCGAAGACCGCCGCGTGATGGCGGCATTGATCTGGGAAGCGTCTGGTGGCGGGGCGCATTAACCCCAACGTTGCATTCATTTTCGGGCTGGAATCTCTACGCTGCCCGGTATAGCAGCGTTTCTGCGGTCTGTAC
The DNA here is from genome assembly GCA_020201235.1 of Lysobacteraceae bacterium. Lineage (GTDB taxonomy): Bacteria > Pseudomonadota > Gammaproteobacteria > Xanthomonadales > Wenzhouxiangellaceae. The sequence goes on along the minus strand of JAIVHD010000094.1, from coordinate 3,584 downwards.
TCGCGTTGCCAGTCCTCACGTAGAGTGAAGCAACCTCCGGGTGGCAACACGCCGTGCAGCCCACGCAAACGCCACTCTCCGGGCTTCCAGCTCCGAAAATTGATGCAACCTTGGGGTTAACGGGCAGGCAGGTAATCGGCCGGGTCGACCGGCTTGCCATCGCGCCGAATCTCAAAATGCAGTACGTTACGCGAGCGCTCATCCTGGCCAAGCCGTGCGATTTGTTGACCGGCGTCGACCCGATCACCCTCGCCGACCAGTCGCTCACGATTGTAGGCATAGGCCGAAAGCATCCGGTCGGAATGCTTGACAATGATCAACTCGCCGTAGCCGATCAAGCCGTTGCCGCTGTAGACCACGCTGCCCGAAGCTGCCGCAAGCACCGCCTGGCCCGACTGGCCAGCGATCAGCAGGCCTTTACGCGTATCAGCCGGATTAAAGCCGCGCTCGATCGGCCCCGGCAGAGGCCACGACCAGCGAACGCCGGCCACTTCCCGAGTTTTGCCCGGGGGCCGGCTTTGCCGGCGCAGCCTGTGGTGCCGCAGCGGGCTCGCTGCCCTCGACCGAACCAACCACATCACCGGGCGGGCTTTGGCTCGACCGCCGACCGGTGGTCGTCACCGCAGAGCGCATGACCGGGGCCGGGCGCAAATGCAACGACTGGCCGACTCGAATGGTATAGGGTGGAGCGATCCGGTTCCAGCGTGCGACCTCGCGCCAATCCATGCCGTAGCGAAAAGCAATCGAATACAGGGTATCGCCACGCGCGACGCGATAGTCTTGCGGTGCCCGGATCGGCGCCATGGCGCTGGAACGAGTGTGTCGTTGCTCTGGTGGCAACGGCTCGGCCGCGCCGCAAGCGACCAGGCCGGTCAGCACAGCGACGCACAGCAACACCCCGGCGAGCCACGGCGCGCCGCGCACCAAAACCAGTGACCCGCTCACAAGGCCGGTCATGCTCAAAGCCCGGGCACCAACGCGTAGAGGAGTACGGCGACCAGTAGCGCTGCAACGACCAGCCAGCCGATCGTATCGACCCAGGCCCGCAAATGTGCAGCCGCCGACTTGCCGCCGGACCAGATCAGTCCGGCCACCAGATAAAATCGCGCGCCACGGCCGATCAGGCTTGCCAGTATGAACAGGGGCAACGACATGCTCAATGCGCCGGCCGAAATCGTGATGATTTTGAACGGTATGGGCGTGAATCCAGCGATTATGACAAACCAGATGCCATAATTGGCAAACGCGTCGACGGCACGCTGGTATTCATCCTCATAGCCGATCTGCTCGATCAGCGGAAAAACCAAGTCCAGGCTCAGCCAGCCGATCAGGTAGCCGAAAACGCCTCCGATCACCGAACTGATCGTGGTCAAAAATGCGAGCTGCCAGGCCTGCTCGCGCCGCGCCAGGACCATCGGGGCAAGCATGACGTCGGGCGGAATCGGAAAGAACGTGGCCTCGGCAAAGCTCAGGCCCATCAGGAAGCCCCGGGCATGGCGGTGACCGGACCAGACCAGCACCCGATCGTATAAACTCTGAAATGGCCTCATTCGATAGCCACACTATTCGAGCCCTTCGAGCAGCGGCACAAAGCTGACCGCGCCAAGATCCTCGCGCTCGAACTCTGCACCACGTCGGATAAAGCGGATCAGCCGCTGCATTCCGTCCGACCCGGCCACCGGGGCAATCAACACGCCGCCCTCGCCGAGCTGGTCGAACAGCGGCTGCGGCAACCGGCCGCCGGCCGTTACCACGATGGCATCGAACGGCGCCTGACTCGGCCAGCCGGTCAGCCCGTCGACATGCCGGGCGTAGACATTGTGGATCTTGACCCGATGCAGTCGCTGGCGGGCAAGCCGTGCCAACTCACCAATGCGCTCCGTGGTGAAGACCTTTTGCGCCAGTCGGGACAGCACTGCGGCCTGGTAGCCGGAACCGGTGCCGATTTCAAGCACCTTTTCCAGTTTGGGCGCGGCCATCACAGCCTCGGTCATCATTGCCACCACGCGCGGCTGCGAGATGGTCTGTCCACGACCGATCGGCAACGCGCTGTTCTCGTAAGCGCGGCTCGACAGCGCTTCGTCGACAAACAGGTGGCGCGGCGTGGCTTCGATCGCGCTGAGCACCCGCTCGTCGCCAATACCCTGGTCGCGCAGCGCCTCGACCAGCCGCCGGCGCGTGCGCGCCGACGTCATGCCGATGCCGCGGACCGGGCTTGAGGCGTTCATTGATCTTCAGCCTCGCTCCTGGCGATGCTCTGGACCCACTGACCGACCTGATCCAGCGCCTGGTAGCGCGTCAGATCCACATGAATCGGAGTCACCGATACATAGCCGCGCCGAATGGCGTTGAAATCGGTACCCGGGCCGTTGTCCTGTTCGCCGCCAGGTGCCCCGATCCAGAAAAATCGGCGACCACGAGGATCCTCGAGCGGAATGACGTCCTCGGAACGATGCCGGTGACCAAGGCGGGTGGTCTCGAAGCCCCGAATCTCATCGAACGGCAAATCCGGAACGTTGACATTGAGGATCGTGTCGGCCGGCAGCGGTTCGGAAAACAAGCGGCGCATCAGGACTACGGCAGCGCGCGCGGCGGCATCGAAGTTGCGCGGTCCCGAGCCACCATAGACCAGCGAGACCGCCATCGCCGGCAAGCCCAGGAAACGGCCCTCCATGGCAGCAGCGACCGTGCCGGAATAGAGCACATCATCGCCTAGATTTCCGCCGGCATTGACGCCGGAAATCACCATGTCGGGTTCATCACCCAGCAGGCCGGTGATGCCGATATGCACGCAATCGGTGGGCGTGCCATAAATCTTGAAAACGTCGCTTTCACGCTGCTCGACCCGGATCGGCTGATCGAGCGTCAGTGAATTACTGGCGCCCGAGCGGTCCCGATCCGGCGCGACCAGCGTCACGCGGTCGACGTAACGACCGATGTGTTCGGCCAGATGCTGGATGCCGGTGGCGTCCAGACCGTCGTCGTTGCTGATCAGAATGTGCATGGTGCCCTTCGGTCGATTTCAGGGAAGATGACTGCCAAACGATTCTCAGGCCGGTTGCAAACAGGCGGCCACGGGCTTCGAACAGAACGGGTTTAAGAGTGCTCGCAGGTCTCGCGGCAGCTTGGGTTCAGGCCGGCATCACGCCCGGATTGTCCCGCCGTTGTTCATGATCGACAACTATAATGCTTTCATGCGGTCGAAGTGCAGTCGACGAGCCCCAAACCCGAATTATTCATGACCCGATCGACGGCGATGCTTGCGACCCGTCTTATTCAGTATCGCGCCGTCGGCCACTGCTGGAACCGCCCTGCGGCGGTCCAATCATGAATAATCCGGGCGCAACATGCGCCCACAGGCCATCCGGAGACGCTGCATGAGTGGCGACAACGACGATTTCAAGACCTATCTCGACGAACTCGGACCGGTACGCCGGATTCGCTCGAATCGGATCGAAAAGCGCCGCTCACAGGTCGAGCCACGGCCGCGCATGCGCGAAGCCGACGAGCAGGCCGTTCTCGATCAACTGACCGATCTTCACCCCGACGATGCACTGATTGAAACCGGCGAGGAACTGCTGTGG
>JAIVHD010000321.1 GCA_020201235.1 Lysobacteraceae bacterium | reverse complement strand
GTCGAGAAGGGCTGCAGGCCGAAGTCGCTCTGGTCGAGCCGGAACATCCCGCGTGCCACCAGTCGGCCCGGGTTGTGATCGACGACGACCGCGAGTCTGCGTTTTCGCACCTGATCGCGGATTTTCAGGTGGACGTCAATTTCTGGCAGCCAGCCGGGCCCGGTCATGCCGACGGCCCGGATCTCGATCGCAGGATGATTGTGCACATCAAGCACTCGCTGGCCCAGCAGGTTCTCGCGGGTGCCCTCAATGGTTTGTTCTGCTAATTCGGGCTCCAGCCCATGGCTCCGGCGCCATGTTGGCCGATCGACCTGCAGCGCGGCGACATCGATTGACAGATCGATCCAGGCCGGACCCTCTGCCCGCCCGAAGCACACCGCGCCGCCGATCACCGGACCGCCGATGACGTGACTATGGCCGAAGCGCGCCATCGGGCCGTCGGGGTCGACCCGGACCAGAACCTGCGACGCCTCGCGATCGATCGCGTAGCGCATCCCGCGGTCGCAGCTCGAATCGAGCATCGGCCACGACCCATCGGTCCAGGCGCGGGTATGGCCGGGCTCGACCGTGGTACCCGCGCAACCGGTCAGTATGATCGCCATTCCGAGGGCGATCGGCAATGGCTTGTTCATGATCATGCCGTATCCTTATGCAGACGTTACTCGCAAGCCCCGGAGTAGGACAGGCGTTATGATGAAGCATACCGGCACGCGCCGATGAACATCGCATTCCGAAATACCGGGCAGGCCTATGGTTTGGTCGCGCAGTTTTTGCATTGGTCCGTGGTGGCCGGGATTTCGCTCCAGTTCTTCTGGGCCTGGCGGATTGACGAGAGCGAGTCGATTCGCCAGCAGTTTGCGCTGGTCAACCAGCACAAATCGATCGGCATGACGGTGCTCGCGCTGGTTGCTCTGAGACTGGCATGGCGCGCGTTTAATCGCCCACCAGCCTACCCGGGTCACATGAGCCGCTGGCAAAGACGGGCCGCCTCGGCGACCCACTGGTTGCTGTATGGCGTGATCGTGCTGATGCCGCTGAGCGGCTGGGCGTACTCATCGGCCGCCGGATACGGCGCAGAGTTTTTCGGTTTGGTCGAAATACCTGGCTTTGTTCCGGATAGCGAAGCCCTCGAGGAACTCTTTGAGGAGCTGCATGAAGCGCTGGCCGAAGCCCTCATTGTGCTGGTAGCGGTGCACGTGCTGGCGGCGCTGCTCCATCAATTCGTGTTTAAGGATGGTCTGATTAGGAGGATGCTCCCGCTATGGAAAAAGTGAATCGAATGCGCCGTTTAATGGCCCTTGCGTCCTCTGTGTTTCTGTTTGCCGGGCTGGCTGCGGGCCCGATCGGCGGGCTTGCGCAAGAACACGATCGTGTCTGTTTCAAGGGCGACCAGGACAGCGGCGAGCTGCGCTTCAGCGGTGCTGTCGAGGGCAGTGGTTTTACCGGGCGCTTCGGCTCGTTCGAAGTGCACTATTGTATGCCCGGGGGGCAGCCGGACAACGGCGATATCCGGGTTACAGTCGACCTTTCATCGGCCGACAGCGACAATCGGGATCGTGACCAGACCCTGCTGGATGAAGAGTTCTTCGCGGTCGGGCAATACCCTGTGGCAGTCTGGACAAGCTGCCGGATCGAGCCGGCCGGCGACCCGCAAGGCAGTCAGCAAGACGGGGCTGAATTCATCGCCCAGGGACGCCTGGAGTTGAAGGGGGTCGCGGCCCTTCAAGCAGTGCGCTTTACGCTGCGCGTCGATGGCGAAGACCTGCGCGTGAGCGGGGGCTTCGTGATGCAAGGCGAGTCCGAGATCGATCGCCAGCGCTTCAGAATCGGAACCGGCGAATTCGCCGACCCGGAATTCATCCGTAATCGGGTCGATGTTGCCTTCGAAATCGAATTGTCCGGGCCAAACGCTGCAATGCGCCGCGAGACCACGTTAAAATCGACGGCCTACCATTGAATGGTTTAATCTTATGCGACCGGATACAAAGTTAGGATGGATGATCGTGGCGGTTTTTACCGCTGGGCTTGTGACCGCCTGCAATTCGCCGGAGTCGTCGCCGAACGAGCTCGACAACGCTTCGGTCGAGGCCGAGCCAGTGTCGGATCACGCTGCGGCCGAGGGGCCTTCGATTCCAGCGCTTCCTGAGCGGGGTTTCGACATCGAGCAGTATGCGGAAAACCTCAAAACACTTTCATCAGATCGCTTCGAGGGGCGCGCCCCGGGGTCGCGCGGCGAGCGCCTGACGGTCGATTACCTGGTCGGTGAGCTTGCCAATGCGGGGCTGGTACCGGGTTTCGGCGATAGCTTCCTGCAACCGGTGCCGATGGTCGAGTTGACCAACCAGCAGCGATCGTCGATCGAGCTCGAGCAGGCCGGCGAGGCCTACGAGTTGACCTATCCGGAGCAGATGATCATCGGCTCGCGGCGCCTGGGCACTGATGTTCACGGCGTTCGCGATTCCGGGCTGGTCTTCGTCGGTTATGGTGTGGTTGCGCCGGAGTACGAGTGGAACGATTACGCTGGCCTTGATGTCGAGGGCAAGACGGTCGTGATTCTGGTCAACGACCCCGGCTTTGCCGAACCCGAATCCGGTCTTTTCAACGGTCGTGCCATGACCTACTACGGTCGCTGGACCTACAAGTACGAGGAAGCCGCCCGCCAGGGCGCAGCAGCAGCCCTGATTGTGCACGAGACCGAGCCGGCATCGTATCCGTGGGAGGTTGTGACCAACTCCTGGTCGGGCGCACAGTTCGAGTTGGCCGAGCGCGGCGACGAGCCGGTGATGGCACTGGAAGGCTGGATTACGGTCGAGGCTGCACGCGATCTGTTCGCCCGCGCCGGACTCGATTACGAAGCGCAAAAGAAGCGTGCGGCCGCTCCGGGCTTCGAGGCGTTTGCGCTGGATGCGCAAGTCACCGCGCAGGTTCAAAACAGCGTGCGCGCGGGCGTATCCTACAACGTCGGTGCGCGCCTGCCGGGGAGCGAGCGGCCCGAACAGGCGGTGGTGTACATGGCGCACTGGGACCATCTGGGACGCAACATGGCAATTCCGGGCAGCGATGGCATCTTCAACGGTGCAATCGACAATGCTTCGGGGTCCGCAGTCGTGCTCGAGCTTGCACGCATGCATGCTGCAGCCGGGCCGGCCGAGCGCAGCGCGATGTTCCTGCTGGTTACGCTTGAAGAATACGGCCTGCTCGGTTCGCGCCATTATGTCAACGAGCCGGCCTTTCCGCCGGCCGACACCGTGGCCGCCATCAACCTGGATGCGTTCAGCTTCATGGCCGGGCCGACCGAAGACATGATTGTGATCGGACGCGGTTCTTCGGAACTTGAGGACATTCTTGCCACGACACTCGAACAATCCGATCGCTATTTGGTCGGGGAGTCGACGCCGGAGGCCGGCTTTTACTACCGCTCCGATCATTTCAATTTTGCCCGGGGTGGTATTCCCGCGCTGTACGCCAAGAGCGGCGTGGAGCACGTCGAGCTTGGGGCCGAGCACGTACTGGCCGTCGAGCGTGAATACCGCGACAATCGTTATCACAAGCCCGCCGACGTTTACGACCCGGACTGGGACCTGCGCGGCATCGCGCAGGACGCTTCGGCGCTGTACCGGGTCGGGCGCTACCTGACCGATTCCGACGTCTGGCCAAATTGGTACAAAGGCAACGAATTTCGCGCGATTCGCGATCGCCAGCGGCCGTGAATGCGCGTTTCCGGGTTGCCGGCTACCGCAGCGGTCAATCCCCATCGGAACGGGTCACGGGTGCCGACCGGCGGATATACGCAGCCAAGGCCGCCAGCCGAGCCCAGCCTGGCAGCCTGTCGGACTGAACGCTAATCTTTGGGCCAGATTTCCCGCTCTTTTTCGTTAAATAGGCCCACTATTCGCCTCAAAAGATCGAAAAATCTGGCTCCAACCGGACTTTCCCTCGCTACGATCGGTCAAGTCCGACAGGCTGCTAGGTCGAATCCCGGGTCGGACTCGACGACACCGGTTGACGCCAGGCGACGGCCGGGCATCATGGCCCGAACATTGCAAGCGGCCGGTTTGTGTGCGCGTGAGGCTGCGGTCTAACGGGTTTTCAGGCGCGGCCGGCGTCGGCGTCGTTGGGTGAGTGCAGGTATTCGCTGTCGACGGCCGAGTCGCGCAGCAACTGGATCAGCGCTTCCATGCGCTGATCGGCAGTCATCAGGCCTTCCATCTCCTCTTCATCGGCGTGCTCATCGGGCTGGTGGGCGTAAAGCCAGAAATGCACGGCGCCGGCGACCAGTCCATCGGCAACCGCCCACAGATCGCCCTCCGGGTTGGCGTCTGCGATATCGTTTCCCAGGTCGACGGCCTGGTCAGCCGCTTCGTCGAACAACGTACCGTTGTCAATCATCGTGAAGCTTCCCGGATCGTTGAAGGACCTTGATTGTACTCCGGCGGCCCATTTTGATCAGTTCGTCGGCACGATGGAATTCGTGGATCATGCAGGCATCCCTGGAAATCTTCGAACTTGAGCGACCGAAAGATCGTCAGAAAGCGTTGATTTTTCTAAACAAATGCGGATCCGCTGCATGGCTGGTTTACTCCTGGTCAGGCACGTCGAAGGCCTGGCGCACCCAGGTCAGATAATTCTGATCGGTGGAAACGATCTTTCCGGGCGAATCGGACAGCTTGACGACCGGCTGTCCGTTGCATTCGGTCATTTTGATGACGATGTTGATCGGGCGGGTGCCGGTATCGTGGGTCAGATTGGTGCCGATTCCGAAGGATACGTTGATGCGATCCCGAAAGCGCTGCCAGATTGCTGCAGCGGTTGGAATCGTGAGCGAATCGGAAAAGATCAGGTTTCGGGTCTTCGGGTCGACGCGATTGCGGTTGTAATGCTGGATCATCGCCTCGCCCCACACGAACGGATCGCCCGAGTCCTGGCGTGCGCCGTCGAACAGCTTGCAGAAATACAGGTCGAAGTCGCGCAGGAACGCACCGAGGCTGTAGGTGTCGGATAGCGCGATCCCGAGGTCGCCGCGATATTCACGGGCCCACACCTCGAATGCGAAGCGCTGGGTTTCTGCCAGCCGCGGACCCAACGCCTGGGCCGCCTGGATGAATTCATGGGCCATGGTTCCGATCGGTACCAGTCCCAGATCCTTTGCCAGCCGAACGTTGCTGGTGCCGCGAAAGCTCGCCGGTATTGCGCCAGCAAGCGATGCCACGACTTCATCGTGCCACGCTCTGGAGAAGCGCCGGCGCGTGCCGAAGTCGGCAAAGATGAATTCGTCGGGGCGGTCCAGTGCCGCGACCTGATCGGTTTTTTCGGTCAGTCGCCGCCGTGCTTCGCCAAAATCCATGTCCGGGTGACTTCGGTCGGTATGCAGTTCGCTGACGATCGCCAGCAATGGCACTTCGAACAGGATTGTATGCAGCCACGGGCCGCGTAGCACGATTGAAAGCCGGCCATTGTCTTCACCGACCTCGACGAACCGGGATTGAAGACGAAACAGTCGAAGAAATTCGATGAAGTCGCGCTTGAAGTAGCGCTGCGATGCCAGGAAAGCCAGTTCTTCGTCGGTAATTCGCAACAAGCACAGGTGATCGATTTCGGCCTCCAGGCGGGCCCTGATCGGGCGCAGGT
>JAIVHD010000093.1 GCA_020201235.1 Lysobacteraceae bacterium | reverse complement strand
GCATGTACCAGTACAACGGCTATTGGCTGGACGAACGCAGCTTCGATTTCTGGGCGCGTATTCACACCAATTCCTGCCAGCATGGCTGGGAACAGTTCCTGCCCTGGCACCGGCTGTACCTATACTTCTTTGAACAGACGCTGCAGGATTACGACCCGCTGATCACCTTGCCTTACTGGTCGTGGACCGATTATGCTGATGTCAATCGCGACACCTACCAGACCGAACAGCCCGATCTGGGCGTGATTCCGGAGGCCTACCGCTGCTGGCTGACCGAGGCCGCGGTGGCACAACTGCAAGACACAGGCCTATACAGCAAGAAGCAGCTCACCGGCCTGCGGAAAATCGCCCGATCCGGAGAAAAATACAACTCCGGCCTGCGCTTGCTCAAGGCCGCGGGCGTGCCCTATACCCTGGCGCAGGATCCGCAAACCGGTCAGACCATCTGGTCCGATGCCACCCGCGCTGTTTACAACCAGTGTCGCCGGCTGAATCCGCTATGGTTCTCGAACCGCTGGCCGGGTTCGACGGGTTCGCCCACGCACTACCCGAAACCGGCCAATGTGGATCAATTGCTGGCCATTCCCAACTGGCCGGATTTCGGCGGCGGACCGTCCCAAGACCATCACTTCGGCGCCCTGGAGCAAATGCACAACGGCATGCACAACTTTGCCGGCGGCGTGAATCCGTTCTTCAACGACGCCAAAAAGCTGGGCATAGCATCGCCCGATCCGCAGAACTTCGAAAACCCGGCGTTCGGCTGGATGACCGACAACCGGGTGACCGCCTATGATCCGATCTTCTGGGCGCATCACGCCAATGTCGATCGCATCTGGGCGCGTTGGCAGGAGCTGCACCCCGGCCAGCCACCCGCCGACCTGGACGGCAGCCAGCCACCCTGGTCGCTCACCGTGGGCGATGCACTGAGCACTCGACGGCTCGGCTACGAATACATGCGCGATTCGTATCACTATCCGACCAGCCAGGGCGTGGGCATCAGCCGCTTCAAGGGCGCCGAGGTCGGAGTAAGCCGCCATGTGCTCGATACCCACCGCAAGGCGGAAGTGCGCTTGCATCGCGTACGCCGGGCCAATATCCCCAACTGCTATATCCGCGTCTTCCTCAATTCACCGGAGGCCGACGTCGGCACGCCGGTACAGGAAAACGCGCATTTTGTCGGTGAGGTCAGCACGTTCCACGGCTCATGCTACGGCGGCCCACGGCATTGCGCGCTGCCGCTGCCGCGCAGCCGCGATAACGACCTCAGACCGCTGCACCACCATGAGCCGCGCAACTTCCGGCTCGACGCCACCGACTGCGTGCAGACGTTGTGCGCCGGGGGTGTCGATGACCTGAGCGTGCATCTGGTGATACTGGGCCTGGACGGCAAACCCATCGACAACGCACTGTTCATCGATGGCGTCTCACTGAACTTCATGGATTAACCCGATGACCACGTTCAAGATTCATCCCGCAATCGGCATTGCCCGCCTCGGCAACAGCGACCAGTTCTACCTGGCGCCCGAACAGCCCGGTGCGCTACCCATCGAATGCGACGAGCAGGGCCTTGAGACCGTCGATGATCAGGGCCGGCCGGTGCACGTATCGAGCTTCAAGGAAGACGGCGATCTGAGTAAAGTCAAACGCCAGGCCGCACGCTTCCGCGTGTTTGCCTACGAAGGTGAAAACCGAACCGGCAGGCAAGCCGCTGATGGACGAAAGACGTTTGACTGCCTGCTTGCTCGGCCTGGTTCTGGCCTGCGCGTCGGCCGCGGCCGGCGCGCAGGTGCGCGAATCGATCAGCCACCAAGGCGTGGTGGTGGATTTCTCCACTACCAGCCCGGCCGGCGCCGCCCTTGAGCAGGCCCGGGCCGGCAGCGATTTTCGCCTGCATTTCGATCTGCGCGACACGCGCGGCCGGCCCATCGCCGGTGCCTACCCGGCGGCCTGGATCCATCCGCGCTTCGACGACGAACAGCCCACGGCCGAGCTGTGCCGGCAAAAGGCCCGGACGTTTCTCGGCGGCAGCCTGTTTTCCAGGGCCGAGCTCGATCTCAATACCTACTATGTGCTGGCATTGAACGACGCGGCCAGCGTATCGGTGGTCGATCCGCTGTTCGGCTTCGGCGGCTCCCGGTTGCGCAGCATGGTGCCGCTGCCATCGCCGGGATACGACTGGGTCAAGGGCCGGGGCGACGAGCACGTATTCATCAGCCTGCCTGAAAGCAATCAACTGGCGCGGCTCAATACCGCCGATTGGCAGGTCGAGACCTTGAACGGCGCCGACGCCGGCGGCACTTGGCACGCCCCGGGCCGGCTGGCGCTGCAGCCCGACGGGCATTATCTGTGGCTGGCGGTGGCCGAGGGCGTGGCGGTGTTCGAAGCCGAGCCGTGGCGCTGGGTGACCACCATTGCGCTGGCCGACGATGCAGCCGAAATCGAAACCGCTGTCGACAACGCGCGGCGCGCCGAAATCAGCTTCAGCCCCGACAGCCGGCATGTTTTTGTCAGCCGCTACGACAGCGGCGCGGTGAGCGTCATCGACAGCCATACGCTGACCCGGAGCCACGCGATCAAGACCGGCGAGCAACCGGTGTCGCTGGCCTGGTCCGAGCCGGGCGATGCGCTCTACATCGCCCACGCCGGCGAGGGCGGGATTGCCGTGTTGCCGCGCCGCGAGCTGCACGAAACGCAGCCGCGTCTCAAGCGCATCGAAGCCGATCCGGGTATTACCACGCTGCGTTTTTCGCCCGAAGGTCGATGGGGATTTGTTCTCAACCAACGCACGCGGCAGGTCAGTCTGCTCGACCCGGCCAGCCAGCGCCTGATCCAGCACGGCGGCATCGGCCCGCAGCCGGAACAGATTAGCTTCAGCAACGACATCGCCTACATCCGCCACGGCGGCAGCGAGATTCTCTACATGGTTGCACTGGACGACCCGGACCTGGGCCGCGAAGGCGCGCCGATTGCCGTGGTCGACACGCCCGGCGGCGATAGCGCGTTCGAGGGCCACGCGCCGTACACGCCGGCCAATGGCATCGTCCAGGCGCCCGGGGCCAGCGCGGTGCTGATCGCCAACCCCGGCGACCAGGCAGTGTACTTCTATAAGGAAGGCATGGCCGCGCCGATGGGTCACTTCACCAATTACGGTCACGCGCCGCGCGCGGTGCTGGCGGTCGATCGCAGCCTGCGCGAGCAGCGCCGGCCGGGCCGTTACGAAACCGTAGCCCGGCTGGATACCCCCGGTGTGCACGATGTGGTGTTCCTGCTCGACAACCCGCGCATCCTGCATTGCTTCACGCTCGACATCGCACCCGATCCGGCCGCGCCGGTGGTGGCCAAGCGAAATTGGACCGTGCAGGCCATCGATCCGCCGTCCCGCCTGCAGGTGGGCCGGGCGCATCGCGTCAACCTGCAACTGCGGCCCGAAACCACAACCGGGGCCGCACATCTGGCCGATACGCCAATCAACGTGCTGGTGGCCATGACTTCCGGCCAGTGGCGGCAGCGGGTCGATCTGCGCAGCGATGCGGCCGGCCGGTTCGAACTCAGCGTCAAACCGCCGCTGCCGGGGTATTACCAGATACACATCGAAGCGCCGTTGCCCGGCCTGGACGAACCCGATCGTCCGGCGCTGGTGCTGGCGGCGGAGTAGGCCTGTCGTGCGCAAAACCGAAATCGCGACTAAACGTAGCCCGAGTAAGCGCAGCGCACCCGGGACAAAGCTGTCGACCAGCGCCGATCTCCCGGCGCGGCGCCCAAACTTACCCCGGCTACTAAATCGTTCCGGATTCACGCAGTTCTCGATAGTCGCGCTTTCGCTTGCCCTGTGCGTTTGTGTCAACCCCGCCATCGCCGATCTCAAGCGTCTCGAGCTGCCCGCGGTCGAATTGTAAAGTGGACCCCATTGTCAAGACAGAATACGCTCGAGTTTAAGCTATAGCCTGTGCCTCAATCGCAGCTGAACAGCGCTGCCCTGGTATTGCAGTTTCGCCGGGCGCTGTTGCCGCCGGG
>JAIVHD010000320.1 GCA_020201235.1 Lysobacteraceae bacterium | reverse complement strand
GTTCTTATCGAGGCCGGCGGCCACGCCCACCGGGTTGGGAAAGTTTAGTCCAAACAATTCGGTCTGCAGCTGCGCCGGGCAGCCGACGACCAGTCGCGGCAGCCCCAAGCAGCCGCCAAGCCGGAGCGAATTCATCGCGACTTCATGCGCCAGCTCGGGAGAGAGTGCGAAAAGACCTGGTCGCAGCCAGCGGTACATGGTTTAGGCCAGACTGCCCAGCAGCGGCATGGCGACCCAGGCCAGCAGGCCGGCGGCCAGGCTGACGATTGCTGCGGTGCTGGTTTCGGTCTGCTCGCGGACCGGGCCGCAGCTTGTCGCTTGATGATGCATGTTTGGGTTCGGATTGATTCGTCCGGTTTATCGATCCGGCATGCCGATCGGCATGCCGGGTGGGTCTTCGGTTGCTGCAGATGCGCGCTTGCTACAAATCGAACTTGATACCCTGGGCTAGCGGCAGCTCGGTCGAGTGGTTGATCGTGTTGGTTTGGCGGCGCATGTAGTTCTGCCATGCATCGGAGCCGGATTCGCGCCCGCCGCCGGTTTCCTTTTCGCCACCGAAAGCGCCGCCGATTTCCGCGCCCGAGGTGCCGATATTGACATTGGCGATGCCGCAATCAGAACCCAGGGCACCAAGAAAATATTCGGCGTTGCGAAGGTCGGTGGTAAAGATCGCCGACGATAATCCCTGACGCACATCGTTGTGCATGGCCACGGCATCGTCCAGGTCGCGAAAGGTCATGACATACAGGATGGGTCCGAAGGTTTCCTGCTGGACGATGTCCCAGTGATTCTCGGCCCGGACAATGGCCGGCTCAACGAAAAAGCCATCGCGCTCGAGCCGCTTACCGCCGGCCATCAGCGTGCCGCCGGCCTCGGTGGCGCGCTCAATGGCCTTCAAGTAGCGCTCGATTGCCGGCTCGTCGGTCAACGGCCCCATTAGCGTACCGTCGTCCAGCGGATCGCCGATCGGAACCTGCTTGTAGGCGTCGACCAGCTTGGCGATCACGTCGTCGGCGATCGATTCATGCAGAAAAAGCCGGCGGGTGGATGTGCAGCGCTGGCCGGCGGTGCCGACGGCCCCGAAGACGATGGCCGGGATGGCCAGCTTTAGGTCGGCCGTTTCGTCGACGATCAGGGCATTGTTGCCGCCGAGTTCGAGCAGGCTCTTGCCCATGCGCGCGGCAACCCGTTCACCGACCTGGCGCCCGACTTCGCTGGAACCGGTAAACGACAGCAAGTTGACTCGCGGGTCATCGATCAAGCGCTCGGACAAAGCGTGTCCGGACTCCATGAAGCTGGTAAAGATCGGTGGGAAATCAGTGTTCTCAAGCGCCCTGTTGACAATATTTTGAACCGCCGCGCAACACAAAACGCCTTTTGGGCTGGGCTTCCAGATGGTCGCGTTGCCACAAATCGCAGACAGCAGCGCATTCCAGGCCCAGACCGCAACCGGAAAGTTGAACGCCGTGATCACTCCGACCACGCCCAGCGGATGCCATTGCTCGTACATGCGATGACCGGGACGCTCAGAGTGCATGGTCTTTCCGTACATCATGCGCGACTGGCCGAGTGCGAAGTCGCCGATGTCGATCATCTCCTGGACTTCGCCGTCGCCTTCGGGCTTGATCTTGCCCATTTCCATCGATACCAGGCTGCCCAGCGGATCCTTGTATTCACGCAACGCCTCGGTCACCAGCCGAACCGCCTCGCCGCGCTGCGGTGCCGGAACCTGGCGCCACGCGCGGGCGGTTTCCAGCGTCTGCTCGAGCAACCGTTCGTAGTCTTGCTCGGAGGCCGAATGGACGCGCGCGATGATCTTGCCCGTGGCCGGGTTGATCGACTCGATGACGCCGGAATCGGTGGTCGTCGACCAATGGCCGGGCCCGAAACAGGCACCGGGGTTGTCGGCTCCAAGGCCGAGTGAATCGAGAATTCTGCTTGCTCGCTGGCTCATGCGGGCTCCGTTGTCAGATTGATGGGTAGGTCGGCGCAGGCTGCGACCGGCACTTCAGGCAAGGCAGGTCGGGCAGGGCATTGATTGCACCCTTGCTTGCCGCAGCGTTCCATTATCCCATCTTATTCGTCCATGGTCGAGCTTGTGGCACCTCCAGGTTCGACCGCTGCGCCGGCCTGGACCACCCAGTCGGCCAGTTCGGCGACCAGCCGGTCCAGTGCATCACCGACGCCGGCGGCAACGTCGGCGGCTTCGACCTGGTCGATGGTCTGATCGTGCGCGAATACGCGCCGGGACAGAATGTCGCCGCTTGCGCCGTCGAACAGGCGCGCATCGATCACGATCTCGGTGCGCAACGGCGCGCTGGCGTCATCGACCGCTTCAAACTTTCGCAGATCGATGCGCAGCACTCGATTGGCCAACGGGGCTGAGGCACTGACATCGGCAAGCCGCTGGCTGTCACGCAGGTGGCGGATGATCGAGGCCCGCAGCAAGTCGGGGATGTTGTCGACCCAGCGCGCCGGGCTGAAGACCCTGAGGCTGGCGTTGCTGTCGCGCACCAGCACCAGTCTGGAATCGCGCACCTGGTCGGTCTCGGGTCGCTCGATGCGTAGCGTCCAGTCGCCGGGTGGCGTGCTTCCAGGCGTTGCACGCTGTTGCAGCGCGGGCTCGATCAGCGTCACCGGGCTGGATTGCGGCACCAGCGAACAGCCGGTCAGCAAGAGCAGCAGGAACAGCAGCTTAAGAATGGCCAATTTGGCGGATCCGACGATGTTCATTTCGGCTGGTACTCCTCGGGTTGTTCGCCGCCGAGCAGGAAACGAGATGGATTGCGCTCGATTTGGCGGATCAGGTTGGACAGGTCGCGAATCAATCGGCGCAATTCCTCGAGGCCGCCGTCGATCTGGCGCATGCCGACTTCGCCGATTTGGGTCAACGACTCTTCGTTACCGGCGATGATGCCATCGACCCGTGAGGTGATCAATTGCAGCCCGTCGAGTGTCTCGTCGATGCTCCGGCGCACTTCGGGAAGGTCTCCTAGCAGGTCGCGGTCGAGGCGCGACAGCGTTGAATTGAGCTTACGGCCGAAACGTTGCAGTTGCTCGATCAGCCCCGGCAGGTCCTGGCTGGCTTTAGCACCGTTGGCCAGCAAACGGTTCAGGTCACCATCCGGGTCGACCACGCTGCTTGTAAAACGGCGCAGATCGGCGATGATGCGGCCCAGGTTGTCGACGTTTTCGTCGCCGAGCAGCGAATCAATCTGCAGCACGATCTTGTTCGCGGTGGCGATGATGCCTTCGGATGACTCCAGCAGCCGGAGCAGCGGTGATGTCACCGCCTGTATTTCCGGCGGCCCGTGATGGTCGTTGGATTTCAACAGTGGGCTGTGCGGCTTTCCACCGCTGAGCTGGATCGCGGCCGCGCCGGTCAGCCCGGTCAGACGGATGGTCGCGACCGTATCCTGGTGCACCGGCACATCCGAATCGACCCGGATGATAGCCAGCACCTCGCGCACGTCAGCCGGGTTGAGCTTGAGTTCAGCAACCCGGCCGATGTTGACGCCATTGAACAGTACCGGGCTGCCGTTGGAAAGCCCGGTAACCGGCTCGGAAAAGCGCACCAGGTATTCATTCCAGCTGCTTTCGGCGGCGTATTTGGCTGACCACAGCCCGAACAGCAGGACCGCCGTTGCGGCCAGCAGCGTGAACATGCCGATCAGTACGTAATTGGCTTTGGTTTCCATGGCAACGGGCCTTTAGGTTCTGGCGGCGCGTGCGCGCGGGCCGTGAAAGTATTCGCGAATCCAGGGGTGGTCCTGGCGCTCGATTTCGTCCAGCGGTGCGGCCACCAGCACCTTTTTTTCGGCCAGCACTGCGACCCGGTCGCAGATGGCATACAGCGTATCGAGGTCGTGGGTGATCAAAAAGACCGTCAGGCCGAGGGCGCGCTGTAGCGTCTTGATGAGTTCGTCGAAGGCAGAAGCGCCAACCGGGTCCGTTGCGGACGGTGGGACTTCAGCGGCAGCTCGACGTTTTCCAGGATCGTCAGCGACGAAAACAGCGCGCCATCCTGGAACAGTACGCCTGCCCGGCGCGCAATAATCATGTTTGTTTCGGTTTCGCGATCAATGCGCTGTCCAAACACCTCGATGCTGCCGCCCTGAGGCGGGCGCAAGCCCAAAATCGCGCGCATCAGCACTGTTTTACCGGTGCCTGAACCGCCGACCACGCCCAGGATCTCGCCGCGCTCGACATTCAGGTCGAGTCCGTGGTGTACAAGGTCGTGGCCGAAGCTGTTCTCCAGCGCGCGCACGCGGATTACGGGCACCTCAGACCCGGCCCGCTCAAACGGTTCGTCCGGCTGCGGATCCGGCGGTCGAGCGGGCCGCTCGTTCACCATCCCATCTCCATGAAATAAATCGCGGCCAAAGCGTCGACCACGATCACCATGGTCAGGCTCCGGACCACTGCGGTCGTGGTGTGCTCGCCAACCGACTGCGCCGTGCCGGCAACGCGCAGGCCTTCGAAGCACCCGATCAGGGCAATGATGATGGCAAATATCGGTGCCTTAAGCAGACCGACCACGAAATGCTTTAGCGTTACCGTCTGGTAGACCCGGTCGATAAACAGACTGGCGCCCAGGTCCAGCGACGTGACCGACACCACAAAGCCGCCGAACAGACCGGCTAAGGTGGCGATGAACGCCAGCAGCGGCAGCATGATCAGTAACGCGATCAGGCGCGGCAGCACCAGCAATTCCATCGCATCCAGTCCAAGCGTTCGGATGGCGTCGATTTCCTCGCGCGATTTCATCATGCCGATTTGCGCACAGAACGCGCTGGCGGTGCGCCCGGCCAGCAGAATGGCGGTCAAAAGCACACCGAACTCGCGCAGAAACGCGAACGTGACCAGGTCGATCACCAGCAGTTCGGCACCGAAATCCTGCAACACGGTGGCACCCAGGTAGGCCACCACTGCGCCGACCAGCGCGCTGAGCAGGATCAGCAGCGGGATGGCGTCCAGCCCGGTCTGCTGCATGTGATGAACAGTCGCGGTCACTCGCAGCCGGGCCGGCTGAACCAGCGTGCGGGCCAGACGGTGCAACGTCTGGCCGAGGAAACTCACCAGTTGCGTGGTGCTGGTCGCGACCTCGACCACCGTCCGACCGATTTGGGCCAGCAATTGCCGCCACTGTGCCTCGGGCTCTGGCTCAAGTTCGGGCTTGCGCTGGAGCGACTCTTGCACGGCGTCGAACAGCGCCTGCCAGTTTTCCGGCAGGCTCAGTCGCTCGCCATCCAGTTCGGATTGTTCAAGCAGCCGTATCAGCAGCATCGCGCCAGACGCATCCAGGCGCGTGATGCCACCGGCATCGATCCGCCCGGGCCGGCCGTCACCGGCCTGATGGGCAATTGCGGCAGCCAGATTCGGCGCATGCGGCTGGGTCCAATCACCGTCGGCACAAATCACATCGGCGTCTTCGGCATTGGCCCGAAGGCGCGGTGCCCGACAATCGGCTTGAGTTTTTGCTTGCTCGCTCATTAATCCCAATCATACGTGAGCGGCGTGCGATTGCCGTTGATCCTTTGCTATTTAGAGGTATGCTCGCCTCTGCGAGAATCCCGAATCGCGCGGTCTGCCGGCACCGATTCGTGACAATTTATAGACAAGAGCCATTCGAATTCGATATACTATGCGGCTTAACAAAACAAGCCTGACCGCAGCTCGTGGGCAACGAAAAGTGCGATAGGATCGGTGATCCTGAAGCCGCTGCGAAGACGGTGATACTAACCTGCGATCCGCAAAAGATTGATTTTTAAGGAGTTGCAAAATGCCCAAGATGAAATCCAACCGGGGCGCTGCCAAGCGCTTTCGGGCTACAGGGAGCGGGCGCATCAAGCGCAAGCACGCATTCCACAGCCACATCCTGACCAAGAAGGACACCAAGCGCAAGCGTCGCCTGCGTTCGACTTCGCTGGTTGCGAGTGCCGACGAAAAGGCGATTCGCAAAATGTTACCGAAGTTGTGATGGTTTATTCCTAAAGGTCGAGGAGAAAGAAAATGGCAAGAGTTAAACGTGGAGTAGTCGCTCGCCGTCGTCACCGCAAGGTGCTGAGCCGGGCCAAGGGTTATTATGGTGCGCGCCGCAAGGTCTATCGCGTAGCCAAGCAGGCGGTTATCAAGGCCGGCCAATATGCGTATCGCGATCGCCGCACACGCAAACGCGATTTCCGACGCCTGTGGATTCAGCGAATTAACGCAGCCGCGCGCGAACACGGACTTTCCTACAGCCGCTTCATCAATGGCCTGAAGCGGGCGGAAATCGGCGTCGATCGCAAGATGCTCGCCGAACTGGCCGTCCATGACAAAGTGGCCTTCAAGGCACTGGCCGAGAAAGCCCAGGCCCAGTTGTCCTGAGCGGGCCGGCAGAGGTGGCCGGTTCGGATTTTGATTCGATGCGCGAAGCCGCGCTGGCCGATCTGGCTGGCGCGCACAATTTGCGTGCGCTCGATGACATTCGCGTTGCCTGGCTGGGCAAAAAGGGCCGGTTAACCGCGCAACTGAAAACCCTCGGTCGGCTTCCGCCCGAGGCGCGCCGCGAGGCCGGCCAGCAGGTCAATGAGATCAAGCGCGATCTCGCCGCCGCGCTGGAATCGCGCAAGGCCGAGCTGGAACGCGCCGCGCTCGACCAGCGGCTTCGGACCGAAACCCTGGATGTCACACTGCCGGGCCGCGCGCTTGACCCGGGCGGTGCCCACCCGGTAACCCGCGCCATGGACCGCATCCTCGATATTTTTCGCAGCCTTGGATTCGGCGTTGCCGACGGGCCTGAAATAGAAGACGACTACCACAACTTCGAAGCGCTGAATTTCCCACCACATCACCCGGCCCGGGCGATGCACGATACCTTCTACTTGCCCGACGGTCGCTTGCTGCGAACCCATACCTCACCGGTGCAGATCCGGACCATGAAGCAGCAGTCGCCGCCGGTCCGGATCGTCGCGCCCGGGCGGGTGTTTCGAAGCGATTCGGACCAGACCCACACCCCGCAGTTCCATCAGGTCGAAGGCCTGCTGGTTGATGATGACGTGACGTTCGCCGACCTCAAGGGTCTGCTGGCAACCTTCGTTAACAGCTATTTTGAAGACGAACTCGAAATGCGACTGCGACCGTCGTACTTTCCGTTTACCGAACCGTCGGCCGAGGTCGATATCCGCTGGCGAAACGCCGACGGCAGCGCCGGTCGCTGGCTCGAGGTTCTCGGCTGCGGCATGGTCCACCCCAGCGTGCTCGAGAACTGCGGTGTCGATCCCGAGCGCTATACCGGCTACGCTTTCGGGCTGGGGGTCGAACGCTTTGCGATGCTACGGTACCGGGTTGACGATTTGCGGCTATTTTTCGACAACGATTTGCGCTTTCTGGCCCAGTTCCGATAGGCGGGACGGCGCTCCACTTGTTTTACGGGGAAACCGATGCGGTTTAGCTTGAACTGGCTCAGGCAATGGGTGCCAACCGACCTGACGGCCGAAGCCGTAGCCGAGCGGCTGACCGCCGCCGGGCTTGAAGTCGATGAGATACAAGCACTGGGCGGCGGCCTCGACGGCGTCGTCACGGCCAAAATCGTCGAATGCCGGGCCCATCTCGACGTCGATCGCCTGAGGATCTGCGAAGTCGACTACGGCGCTTCAGAAACGCTGACCATCGTTTGTGG
>JAIVHD010000319.1 GCA_020201235.1 Lysobacteraceae bacterium | reverse complement strand
CGACAAACGGGCCCTGTAGCGACCGCCCTTCTTTGTGCTGCGCAGACGCAGGGCATGGCGGTGCCGCAGCAGGTGGGGTGGTGAAACAGGTGTCAGGTAAAGTGCTCATCCAGGTAGCGATTGATCTCGCGCTCGACGGCCGGTTTGAGGTAGCTCAAAAAAAATCCGAGTTTGGCGCGCACGTGAACGCATTCCTGGTCGACTTCGATGACGCCGCTGCAACCGGCGCGCTCGAAGTGAATGAAATCGCCGTCCCAGCCATACTTGACATCGAATTTATCGGCCAGGTCGCGGGCCAGGTTGTCGGCAACCTCTTGGGCACCTTTGAGGTCGAAGGCGTGCGCTTTGCGGATTTCGATTTCGCTCATGGCTGAAGTGTAACCAATTCCGGGCGTGGCATCGTGGTTGAAGATGGCGTGCCCTGCTTTGAACCCGCCTTTTTCCCCACCCCACCGGCTTTGGGCACCGCCATGTTCCGCGTCTGGGGCGTTTCGCTCGGTCACGCATCCTCATCAGACCGGCTCCTGGGACGACGCAGCTTGCGCCGAAGCGGTTGCGATCGGCCGCGTCAAAGGCTGATACGCGGTGGAACCAGGGCGCTGGCTAGAATCATGCCGGTGGTCAGGGCAACCGCGATCATGCCGGCCAGGAAGGCGGTCTCCAGCGCCGAAAGAATGTCCTGGTTGACCAGCGCGGACAGGCTTCTCATGCCAATGCTTCCGGGCACCAGCACAATGAGGCCGGGAAGGTGCATGATCGATCCCGGCCTTTGAGTAAAACGCGCAAACAGGTTGCCGGCGATGCCGACCGCGAGCCCGCCGGCGAAGGCACCAAGCACGGGCGAATCGAGTACGCCTCCAAGACTGCTTGCCGCATAGGCCGTCAGGCAAGCCAGCATCATCCAGAACCAATCTTTCCAGAGCGCCTGGAATAGCACGACAAAACCCAGCGCGGCAATCGCAAGCGCGGCCGGCAGCATGCCGGTTGGCAGCGCCGAGGCTGGCACCAGCGGTACCGGGCCAACCCATTGTCTGGCCGCCCAGCCACCCAGCGCCAGGCCGAAGGTCAGCAGCGCGAACACCGCGATCGTGGATGCCAGCCGGGCGGCACCGGAAACCTGGTGGCCGGTGGCCAGCTCGCGGGTTGCGGCGGTCAAATCCATGCCCGGAATCAGCGCAATCATGCCGGCGATGATCGACGGCATCAAGGCGGTTTTCGGGTCCATGCCGCACCATACCGTGCCGATCAGGGTTACCAATGCGGCGCTCAGCGGAGTCAACAGTCGCGACAATTCCGCGCGCTGCCAAAGCAGCAGCACGCTGGTGCCGGTGACGCCGCCCAGAATCCCGGCCAGGATCATTTCGCGCCAGCCGCCGCCGATCAGCGCGCACGCTCCGCCCGAGACCAGAACATAGGCGAGAAGTAGCTTAAAACCCTGATAGCGGGCCGGTCGCTGGTCGATCTCGCGAACCCTGCGATCGGCCTCGACCGGATCGAGTTCGCCCGACGACAGCTGCTGCATCAATTCGCTGAGCTCGGCCAGCTTGCCGAGGTCGGCCCCGGCCGGCTCGACGCGCGCGAGATAGGTTTGCTGCCGCTTGCCGTCGCCCAGCGAGGCAATCAGCGCGGTCGGCGTCGAGAAGAATTCGGCGGTTAATCCGAGTCGGTCGGCCATGATCTGCATGGCGGTTTCGAGCCGATGCGCCGGCGACCCAACACGCAGCAGCGCGCGTCCGAGGTTGAGCACAAGCGATGCATACGGACTGGACTCGTAGGGTTGGGCGCTTTCGTGGTCGGTCGTGTGTTCTGTGTTCACAGGCAGTTTGCGTCTTGAACCGTCTGCATGATACGCGCATTCCGTGCCCCGTCCGCAGTGGCAGGCGGCTACCATGGTCGCTTGGAATCCGGCCGCACGGGTTCTGTCGAATTCAACGAGGGCAGTCCGATATGAAGCGCGAAGAAATCGATTTTCCCAGTGAGCACGAAGCCCTGCGCCAGGATGTTGGCGTTCTTGGAAGCATGGTTGGCGACCTGCTTCGCGAGCAGTGCGGTGATGCACTGTTCCTGCGCGTTGAGGCCGCGCGCGAGGCCGCGATCGACCGCCGCGACAAGCAGGTCGATTCAAGCGCGCTTGAACAGGCCTGTCGCTTCGATGATGATCGCGAGGCGCTCGATTTCGTGCGTGGCTTTGCCGCCTGGTTCCGCATGGTCAACCTGGCCGAGCAGGTTCACCGGATCCGGCGCCAGCGCGAGTGGGCGGCCGGTTCGGTGGCGCAGCCCGAAAGCCTTCAGGCCGTTCTCGGCCGGATGCGCGACGAAGGCATGGGGCTGGAAGACTTCCAGCAGCTGCTGGGTGATTTGCGGGTCGTACCGGTCCTGACAGCGCATCCGACCGAGGCCACCCGGCGATCGATTCTGGAAAAAGAGCAGCGCATGGCCGCATACCTGGTGCAGCGTTTCGACGATTCGCAGTCGGATCAGGCCATGAGTCGACTGATCGATCGGATTCGCATGGAATTGACAATCGCCTGGCAGACGGCAGAGCAGACCGAAGTCCGCCCAACCGTCGCCGACGAGGCCGAGCACGCCCATTATTACCTGGCCAATGTGCTGTACCGCGTCGCGCCGGTTGTGCACGAGAAAATCGCCGAGGCGATGAACTCGGTCTGGGATGTCGAGATCGATCCGGCGCACCTGCCGTCGATGCTGCGATTTGGCTCCTGGGTCGGCGGCGACATGGACGGCAACCCCAATGTCGGTCCTGATACGGTACTGGGGACGCTGGCCGAGCAGCGCAGGCAGGTGATTGGCAACTACTTGGGCGAGGTGCGGCGTCTTAATCGCCTGCTCAGCCATACGCTCGGTCGAATCTCGATTTCGGCAGCCATGTCTGAACGCCTGTCCGACTACCGTGCCAGCATGCCGGAAGTCGCCGCCAAGGTGCCGCTGCGGCACGCCGACATGCCGTACCGCGTCCAGTTGTATTACGTCGAACACCGGCTGAAGGCCACCCTGAAGGATGCGGAGTTGGCATATTCAGGGCCACAAGAGTTCCTGGAGGACCTGTCGCTAATCGCCGACAGCCTGCCTGGGCACAAGGGTGCTCGCGCCGGGCTTTTTCCGTTGAATCGTCTGCGCAGAAGAATCGAAATTTTCGGCTTTCACCTGGCCGCACTCGATCTTCGAATTGATTCGGGTGACCTGCACGCCGCCGTTGCCGAGTTGCTCGATGACCCGGAGTGGCCTGAGCGCGAGCCCGCGCAGCGCGCCGAGCGGCTTAAGCGGGAACTGTCTTCCGGAAACCTGAGCGATCGCGATGGTGAACATCCGGTTAGCCGATTGCTCAAGGCTGCGGCCGTCGCGCGTGCGCGTTTTGGCTCGACTTCAGTCGAAACGCTCATCGTCAGCATGAGTCGTAACGCCGATGATGTGCTGGCCGCCTGGTGGATCGCAAGACAGGCCGGCATCGAGGATGGGGCGTTTGATTTCGTGCCGCTATTTGAGACGGTCGACGACTTGCAGGCCGCAGAAACGGTGATGGAGGGGCTGCTCTCGCTGAAGGCATGGCAATCCCTGCTGGATCTTCGCGAGCGACGCCAGATGGTGATGCTGGGGTATTCCGACAGCAACAAGGATGGTGGTCTGGTGGCCTCTCGATGGTCGCTTCAGGATGCGCAGGCGCGTCTGGTTGCACTTTTCGAGCGTCACGCGGTTGGATTGACTCTTTTTCATGGCCGCGGCGGCAGTATCGGACGCGGTGGTGGCAAGACCAATCGCGCCATTCTGGCCGGACCACCCGGTAGCGTCGCGGGCCGCCTGCGGCTGACCGAGCAAGGCGAGGTCATCCATCGAAAATACTCCTTGAGACCGATTGCGCTGCGTAACCTGGAACAGATGTCGGCCGCAGTGCTCCTGGCCAGCCGCGAGTTGCCGACCGGGCTGGCGGCGGTTCAGCCTGCGGATCAGTGGCGTCGGTACATGGATCGTCTGGCCGAATTAAGCCGGCAGGCCTACCGCAATCTGGTCTACGG
>JAIVHD010000318.1 GCA_020201235.1 Lysobacteraceae bacterium | reverse complement strand
GGATGAAGCGATCGCCCGGGCCATCGTGTATGCGCTGGACGAGGACGGCTATCTGCACGACGATATCGCCACGCTCAGAGCGTCACTGGCACCGGAGTACCTGGTCGGTGCCGATGAAGTGCTGGCGGTGCTCGAACGCATTCAGCATTTCGAGCCGGTGGGGGTTGCCGCGCGTGATTTACGCGAGTGCCTGCTGATCCAGTTGCGCGCGCTGCCTGCCGCGACTGCCGGCCGGGGTCTGGCCGAACACCTGGTCGATCGTCAACTCGAGCTGCTGGTCGAGCGCGATCTGCAGATGATCGCGCGCAAAACCGGGTTTGCGCAGGACGAAATCGGGCTTGCCTTGCAGGTGATTCGCCGGCTCGATCCAAAGCCGGGCCTGCGCTTCAGTCGCGATATCGAGGACTACATCGTGCCTGATGCCTATATACATCGTGACCAGAATGGCTGGCGGGTAACCCTGAACCGCGACCAGGAACCATCGCTGATCATCAATCAGGCCTACAGCGAGCTGATTCGTTCGACTCGGGGTAAGGATCGGGATTATCTTCGCGAACGCTTACAGCAGGCCCAGTGGCTGATCAGTTCGCTGGAGTTGCGCAACCAGACCCTGCGATCAGTGATCCATTCGGTCATCACACACCAGGCCGATTTTCTGAGTCATGGCGATGTCGCCATGCGGCCACTGCTGCAAAAGGAGGTCGCCGAGCTCGTCCAGGTGCATGAATCCACCGTTTCCCGAGCAACCACCGGAAAATACGTCCACACGCCACGCGGAACCTTCGAGCTCAAGTACTTTTTTTCGGGATCGATCGCCACGCGCGACGGCGGTACGGTCTCGGCGACGGCGGTCAAGGCCCGGCTGGACCAGCTGATCCGGCAGGAGGACCCGGACCGGCCACTGTCTGACCAGGTTTTGGTCGAGCTGCTGGCGGCCGATGGCCTGTTGCTGGCGCGGCGTACGGTCGCCAAGTACCGCGATCAGCTGGGAATCGCAAATTCGTCGCGTCGCCGTCGCGAGCCTGCGATGTTGCGTGCGATGGCGTGATCCGGTTGTGACCTTTCGATTCAGTCGCGCTCTGAATGGCTGCGGGTCTACACGATGCATCGTGCTCCGGGGCCGCGCTCCAAGCCCGGATCATGAGCAATCGAGGCTGAACCCGGTAGCCGCCTGGTATACCATTGGCGTATTGGGCGGAGAGGCTTGGAGACCCGCCGAAACGGCAGTCGGGCAAGCCCGGCGCGCCCGAATTTGAACAGAAACAGGAGAATACCGGATGCAAATCGATATCACGGGTCAGAATGTAGAAGTCACCCAGGCGCTACGGGCATACGTGACTGAAAAGTTCGAACGTCTGGATCGTCACTTCGGTAATCTGATCGGCGCGCACGTCGTCTTGCGCCTGGAGAAAATCGAGCATATCGTCGAGGGTACCGTGAGCGTCGGTGGTCGCACCAATGACATCCACGCCGACGCGGTCGCCGAAGATATGTACGCCGCGATCGATAAACTGACCGACAAGCTGGACCGCCAGGTTCGCAGGCACAAGCAAAAAGTGACCGATCATCATCGCACTGAACGCCCCGACGAGGCCGTTTGAAGCCCCCACACAGGTTAGGCCCGACGCGCCTGCCGCTTTGCTGCACGGTTGAATGCCCATGCATCTTGAAGACTTGCTGAGCGCCGATCGAGTGGCGCTGGACCAGCCGCTTTCGAGCAAGAAGTCGTTGCTGGAAAAAGCGGCCGAATTGCTGGCGCTGGATCCTGAATCGGCCGAAGACCGGGACATCTTCGAAGGCCTTTGCCAGCGCGAACGGCTAGGCTCTACCGGGCTGGGTCATGGTGTCGCGATTCCGCATTGCCGGGTCGACCAGGACAGCGTCACCGGTGCCTTGATCCGCCTGCGCAGACCGATTGATTTCGACAGCCCCGATTCGGAGAAAGTGGATCTGTTTTTTGCCTTATCGGTGCCGTCACAGTGCAGCGAGGCACACCTCAAGTTGCTGGGCTCGATCGCCGAGCTGTTCAGTCATCCCGAGCAGCGGGAAAAACTGAGACGGGTCAGCGGATATGACGAGCTTCGGGAAGTTCTCAGCGGAGAGCCCGCCGACGAGACGCTGTGATGCAATCGCTGAGCGTCCTGGAACTGGTCGAGCGGTTTGGTGAGCGCCTCGACCTTGAGTGGATCACTGGCCGATCATCGGCCGCTGATCGTGAGCTTTCGGTGCGTACGTTTCGTGCCCGACCGTCGCTGGTCGGCTTTCTGAACCTGATTCACCCCAACCGAATTCAGGTTCTGGGGCACGAAGAGCTCGATTGGCTGGACAAGCTGGATGCCAAGCGCCGCTGGCAGACAATTGCCGAAATCAACGCCGGTTCGCCGGCCGCATTGATCGTATCCGGTGAAGGCGACGTCGGGTCCGATCTTGAGGAACTGGCACGCGAAGGCGCAACGCCACTGCTGAAATCGTCGCGGCCGGCCTGGGAACTGGTCTCCGTGCTTCAATACGAGGTCGCCCGCGCCCTGGCACGGCGTCAGATTGTGCACGGCGTGTTCATGGAGATCTTCACCATCGGCGTCTTGATTACCGGCGATTCGGGTGCCGGCAAAAGCGAGCTGGCACTGGAACTGCTGACCCGCGGTCATCGACTGATTGCCGACGACAGCCCGGAATTTAGCCAGATGACGCCAGATATCATTGATGGTACCTGCCCGGATGTGCTGCGTGATTGCCTCGAGGTTCGCGGCCTGGGAGTCCTCAACGTGCGCCATATGTTTGGCGATGCAGCGGTCAAGTCGAACAAGTTTCTTCGCCTTATTCTTCATTTGCAGCAGCCTGCCAATGGTCCGGCAGTGGCCCAGGACCGGCTGTCGGGGCAGTCAGGAACGACCCCCGTGCTGGACTTGGAAGTCCCCCGAATCCTGTTACCAGTGCTGCCAGGGCGCAACCTGGCGGTGATTGCCGAGGCAGCCGTGCGCAATTTTATGCTGCGCATGAAAGGCTTTGACGCGACAGCCGACTTTATCGAACGACACGGACGCCTGATGCGCCATGAATTCTGAGCCCGGCAAGCGCATGATCCTGATCAGCGGCCTGTCGGGCAGCGGCAAGTCGGTTGCGCTCAAGGCGCTCGAAGACCAGGGTTTTTACTGCGTCGACAACCTTCCGGCGGGTTTGCTGCCGGCGCTGGCCGACGAAGTCGGCGGCGCACCCGATCGCTACCCGCGGATCGCGGTCGGGATCGACGCGCGCGCCGGGCGTGCCGAGCTGCAGTGCCTGCCGGCGTTGATCGGAAGCCTGCCACTGAGCACCGACCTGATTTTTATGACGGCCGAAAACCCGGTCCTGATTCAGCGTTTTTCCGAAACCCGCAGACGCCACCCGCTGAGCGCTGAGCGGACCCTGACGCAGGCCATCGATGAAGAACGTGCGCTGCTCGAGCCGCTGGCCGAACGGGCGCGGTTTGTCATCGATACAAGCCAGCTCAACATTCACCAGCTTCGTCGTCGTATCTGGGATCTTGTGCGTCCGGCCGAGGGCCTTGAGATCGCCAACCTGGTGCTGGAGTCGTTTGCCTTCAAGCATGGCGTGCCGCGCGAGATCGATCTGCTGTTCGATGCGCGCTGCCTGCCCAATCCGCACTGGCAGGATCATCTTCGGGAAGCAACCGGTCTGGAGCGCTCGGTGCGCGATTACCTGGCCGGCGAGACGATGGTGCAATCGTTTATCGACGACATCGATCAGTTTCTGCGCCGCTGGCTTCCGGCCTGGGCCGATGAGCAACGCAGCCATATGACCATCGCGGTTGGCTGCACCGGCGGCCAGCATCGATCGGTTTATGTGATCGATGAATTAGCGGCACGCTGGCGCAAGCGCGGCGTCAAGGCCCTGACCCATCACCGGGAGTTGCAGCGATGACCCGGTTGGTGATGGTCTGTCACGAGGGCGTCGGCGAGGCGCTGCTGGATGCCGCTTGTGTCATCGTTGGCCGGCCGCTGCCGGTTCGGGTTTATCCGATCCACTATGGCG
>JAIVHD010000092.1 GCA_020201235.1 Lysobacteraceae bacterium | reverse complement strand
CGAAGGCGGAAGCAGGTAGTCGGTCTGGCGGTCAATCGATCGAAATCGGCTCATATCATCAAGCGCTTTAGAGGGGGCTCAATTTTAGCCCAGGAGGGCACGAAAGTCCGACAGGCTGCTAGGCTAATCGGGCTGGCGCGTTCTCCGTCGGCTTACGTCCTGGCTTCCCCAAAAGCTATGCCGTGATGAGCTGATGGTTCCAATGGGCATTGACCCCGGACGTGAACGAGTAATCAATTCGCTGTGTCTGGCGCTGAGTCGAAATAATGCGTGACAATTCTTCCAATGGCTTTGAATACACGCGCGTTATATCTCGGCAAGCCATTCGGACCATGCGATCTGCTGATGAGGGTACCTCCCTCTCGTTGCCACGGCTTTCCCACAACCTGACGGATTGCTCTTTCAGGCCCAAGAAATCTGCGAGCGAAGCTTGGGTCAAATCTAGATACTTGCGAATGAAGCGCACCTCAGCACCGGTCAGAGGCGATGGCTTTTCTTCGACAAGAGTCTGACACATCGCTGCGTGCAAGCCCTCAACGTCTTCAATGGAAACAGCTTCACCATACTCAGTTTCGAGGGTACGATACCCATT
The DNA here is from genome assembly GCA_020201235.1 of Lysobacteraceae bacterium. Classification (GTDB taxonomy): domain Bacteria; phylum Pseudomonadota; class Gammaproteobacteria; order Xanthomonadales; family Wenzhouxiangellaceae. Next base: position 4,672 of record JAIVHD010000092.1, on the reverse strand, counting down.
GAGAAGGCAAATATTCGGCAATCCGCACTCACGATAATGATACATTTCACACTCCTTTAGAACGCCGTAATGACAATCACCTGCTCTGCGTCGTTCTCGGCAATCTCAGCTACAACCTTTATTCTCTGTCCTGCGACAACGCCAGCCATTCTGACCCGCCAATTTGTCGAGGCTATTTTTGGGTTGTATGGTCCTTCTTCTATAGTTCCATTGATCAGGCATCGCTGAACATCCAGTCGATCAATCCCGTGGTCGTCCATCCTTTCCTGAGCGTGCGGGCTAATAAATACGCGCTCAGATTCCTGTGCAATCTCTGAAATTAGCCGCTTGGCCTCAGCCGGAGACATCAGGCCAAACCATTAAATATTAACGGTATAGTAATAGACGGTGCGCACCCCCGTCAAGTTCCCCTCATGCCATCCCATTTTCGCTCTCAGCCATTTATGTGAACTCCGCGTGAAGGATACCCTAACGAATTATCGAATTCGGCAAACTTTAGGCACTTGGACAACAAAAGAGGCCGCCCGGAGGCGGCCCCGCTGCCCGCTGTCTATCGGAAAACCGCCCGGCGTAGGAATTTTCCGAGACCGCCGCCCCCTATCGAAACTTTGAGGCGGCACCCGAATACATGCGCGTCATGCCGCCGCCGCAGCAGAGGTGGACGGGCTTGCGCCGGGCACCGGGGCGCGCCATCAAAAAAGGCCCCGCTTTCGCGGAGCCTTTGTCTTTTGATTGGCGCGCCCGGAAGGATTCGAACCTCCGACCGCCTGGTTCGTAGCCAGGTACTCTATCCAACTGAGCTACGGGCGCGTTGTCAAGCCCGCTATTGTCGTAGAGAAGGTTTGAAATGTCAACCGGGTTTGTTCGAAATTTGCTGTTGCCGGTCTAGTCTAGGGTGAATAACTCGGCGGAACAGCGGTGGGATCAAGGCCAGCGGTAGCATGGCTGAGTAACCAAACGGCAGTTGCGGCGCACCGGGCCAGCTTCGGAGTTGGGTGTAAGGCCGGCTCGGGAAGGCGTGATGGTCAGAGTGGCGCTGCAGTTGTAGCAAAATACCGTTGCTTAGCCAGAAATCCGAATTCCACGAATGCCGCGGCATGGGACGTTCGTAGCGGCCGTTTTCGAGTTGCGCTCGCTTCAGTCCGTAGTGTTCGACGTAGTTGATGACTTCCAGTGAAGCGGCCGCGATCAGGCCCTGACCGATAAAGCCGGCCAGGCCGATCCAGCCGGCAACAAACCAGGCCGCCACGGCGAACACGATCACGACCATTTGCCAGCCGATCAACTCGTTTCGAAGCGAGATCGCTGATTTTCCAAGACGATTCAGGCGATCGGCCTCGAGTCGCCAGCCATTAATCGTGTTCCGGATCAACGCCCGGGGCACAAAACGGTAGACGACGTCGCCGCGCGCCGCCGAGGAAGGGTCGTTTTCGGTTGCCACCCAGACATGGTGGCCTCTAACGTGCTCAATCTTGAACGTCGCGTAGTTGACCGTGCTCAGCAAAAGCCCGCCAATGGTACGGTCCAGCCAACTTCGGCGATGGATTAACTCGTGCGCGACGTTGATGGCCAGAACACCGCCGACGTAGCCCAGCGAAAGCACCCACATGATGCCCGCCCACCACGGCATCGCCGGCAGCACGGCCAGCGATCCAAACACCACGGCAATTTGCACCGGCAGGCACAACCAGGGCACGAGGCGGCGATTCAACCAGGTGTCCTGCGCATCCACCGGCGGATGACGATCGCGGCCAATCAGCCCGTCGGCCAAGGGCAGCAGCCCGTACAACCACACGATCGGCAACCCGGCCCACAAGAAACTGCCAGTGACCTGAATCAGCCACCACGACAGCGGCATCAGCGCCGGGACAGTAAAGACCAGCCAGTAGCTCAGTGGGCGCAGCCGGGTTCGGACAGGTGGCACCGTCGATGATCCTCGGGACATTTTTTGAGGCGAGTGCATTGTGGTCTCCATCGAACCGGCCTTCTTTACCCCGGCTTATTCACCACCCCACCATCGCGAGGGGTGGCAAACAAGCCGGGTTTACCGGGATTCCCAAAGCAGCTTAAAAAGCCAGTATAAGCCCAGAAAGAAACCAAAACGATGCCGGGCAACTCGCTATTCTCGGCACCGGGCGCAACGGTGTTCGATCTCACGAATAACGACAGCGTGCAAGCGTAGATCGCCTCCCCCGCGCGAGCGGGGATGGGTTCGGGCGCGACGACGCCATGATCCCGACCAAAAAGCCGCCTGATAAGCGCGTCGGGTCCATCTTATGCTTCGCTGACAGGAGAGGCGCGTCTGCGGATCACCAAAAATGAGAATTGTTTTCATATAACACTGCCGCGCGCCGCAAGAGCTGCGGTCACGCCGAACATTTCCGCTGAGTGCCCGAGTTTGCCAGTCGACCTTTGTTGCAAACCGGGGTTTTCGTACAGGCACTCATTAACCGCATGGCCGACCATGAACCCAAAGATGCGGTGATTCTCAGCTTTTGAGAATACCTTGAATCATCATGACTACATCGGTCATGATGAGAACAGGTTAAGGGGATCACGATGCGGAAGGAAGCCTGGGGAAAACTGAAAAAGAATGACGAGGGTGCCCTGATTGACCGGCTGGGCCTACTCGAACACAGTATTGATGTGGCTGCCATCGCGCGGGCATTTCTGAATCTCCCCACACACCGGCATCGAATGCAGCGTCTGGCAGGGCGGGATCTCGATCAAATCGATCTTGACCGCTTGTCATTGCTGGCCTTCCTGCACGATCTCGGAAAAACCTGCACCGGCTTCCAGTCGAAGTGCCTTAGCGGCGAGGATCGGGCCAGGCTATTGAAGTCAGCAAGCATCGGTGGTTCTGGAATCGAATGCGGTCACACTGCAATTCTTGGCGCGCTCTTGCATCACACTGAGCGCTGCCGGCGGCTTGCCGAGTCTGTCTGCATTGGTGAAATTGACAACTGGGGTGGGCTGGACCTCTGGCTTGCTGCCGTTTCGCACCACGGCCGCCCGCTGAACTTTGCCAACACCGCAAAGCACCCCCTCCCCCAGCAACATCAAACCTGGTCGGCGGTCCCCGGCTATGACCCCTGGACCAATCTAGAAGCAATGGGTGCAGCGGCCCGGAGTCTGTTTCCGAATGCTTTTGCCGAGAGCGCGGACCCGATGCCCCAGCAACCCGAGTTCGTTCATGCTTTTGCCGGCCTGGTCTCTCTGGCCGACTGGATCGGCTCTGATAGTCGGCCGCATGCGTTTCCCTATGATCTGGCCGATGGTCTGGAGCGCTGGCCGAAGGCTGTCGAAAGAGCCACCCACCTGTTGCGCGCCATGTGTATTGATGTTGAGGCGATGCGCGAGGATCTGCGGCAACGCTCGCCTGGTTTTGGCGACATTTTTCAAGATGCCGGGCGGGCCTTCGAGCCCACCGGCCTCCAGGCCGCGCTGGGCAGCGAAAATCTGGGCCGCCTCGTCATCGCTGAGTCGGAAACGGGCAGCGGCAAGACCGAAGCCGCACTTTGGCGATTCAAGACGCTTTTCGAGCAAGGCAAAGTGGACTCCCTGGCCTTCCTGCTGCCCACACGGGTGTCAGCGGTGCAAATTGAAGAACGGGTGCGGACATTTGTCAATCGACTATTTCCGGATGAAGCTCTACGACCCAATGTGCTGCTGGCCCTGCCCGGCTATTGGCAGGTTGACGGAATCGAAGCCAAAGCTAAAGCAAAAGGTGTACTGCCAAATTTCGAGGTCCTGTGGCCGGACGGCAATGACGAGGCCATTCTTCACAAGCGCTGGGTGGCCGAGAACACCAAGCGATACCTGGCCGCTTGTTGCGCGGTCGGCACCATCGACCAGCTGCTGCTTTCCGGTCTGCAGACCCGACATGCGCACTTGCGCGGTTTTGCCGCCTTGCGCAGCCTGCTGGTCGTTGACGAGGTTCATGCCAGCGATGCCTACATGGCCCGGATTCTGGAAAACGTTCTTCAGCGCCATCAACAGGCTGGCGGGCATGCCCTGCTGCTTTCGGCAACCCTTGGCCTGGCCACCAGAGATCGTCTGCTGAACCGTGATGATCGCGACCGGCACCATGAACACCCTCAAAAGGCACCGTACCCCAGCATTACCGATCATGGCGAGGAGCGTGGCCTGCCGCGCTCCGATCGTTCCAAAACGGTGCGCGTGGAGTGCCGAGACTGGCTGGACGAACCGACTTGCATTGCCGAACGAGTCGTGGCTGCCGCCCGCCGCGGCGCGCGTGTGCTTGTGGTTCGCAATACAGTCAACGCGGCCATTGAAGCCCAGCACGCCATCGAGGCACTGTTGAGCACGGACGATCCGATTCTTTTTCGAGCCGGCGCCGGAGACGGTGTCATCTGTCTCCATCACGGTCGTTACGCAGCCCCCGACAGGCGCATTCTGGACCGCGCGGTCGAAACGAGTTTTGGCAAGAAATCTCCCAGCCAGGGTCGAATTCTCGTCGGCACTCAGACGCTGGAACAATCGCTGGACATCGATGCTGACCTGCTGATCACAGATCTGGCACCCATTGACGTGCTGCTGCAGCGCATTGGCCGGCTACACCGCCACCACACCCGAACTCGCCCGGCTGGATTCGAACAGGCCAGCGTGGTCGTGCTCACACCACCGACTCGAGAACTACTGACCTATCTGC
>JAIVHD010000317.1 GCA_020201235.1 Lysobacteraceae bacterium | reverse complement strand
AACTCGCGCGCATCCTCGAACACCGCTTCAGAATCGATCAGGATTTCGCCAATGTCATCGCGCAGGTGATCGCGCAACGCGCGGATGATGACGTTGCTTTCCTGGTACACCAGGAACGGAGCCTTGCGGGCGGCCGCGGCGGTCCGGATGGCCTCCCAGAGCTGCAGCAGGTAGTTGAGATCCCATTGCAGATCCTCGACTTCGCGTCCGACTCCGGCGGTGCGCACGATCAGGCCCATTTCCTGCGGTGTTTCGAGCTGATTGAGGGCATCGAGGATCGATTTGCGGTCTTCGCCGGTGACCTGGCGCGATACGCCGCCAGAGCGCGGGTTATTCGGCATTAGCACAAGGTAGCGGCCGGCGAGGCTGATGAAGGTCGTCAGCGCCGCGCCCTTGGTGCCGCGCTCTTCCTTTTCAACCTGGATGATGATCTCCTGGCCGCCGTGGACGGCATCCTTGATGTCGACGCGTTCGCCGGCGTCAAGCGCCGTCGCAGCCACCTCGGTGAAGTACTCGCGCGAAATCTCCTTGAGCGGCAGAAAGCCGTGCCGCTCGGAGCCAAACTCGACAAAACAAGCCTCAAGGCTTGGCTCGACGCGCGTGATGCGGCCCTTGTAAATATTTGATTTTTTTTGCTCTTGGGATGGAACCTCGATATCAAGGTCAACCAGGTTCTGGCCATCGGCGATGGCGACGCGCAACTCCTCGGGTTGAGTTGCGTTGATCAGCATGCGTTTCATGTCTTTTAAGATCCCTGCAATGACACTCCCGAACGGTCTCAGACCGCTCGGTCGGCGGCATGCCTGATTTGCATGCCGGCCTCCCGGGCTGTTTCTGATTGGTGATTTTCGCCGGGAGCGTCTGGTTGTCTGATTGCCCGCAGGTCGCCAGTCGGCAAACCGCGGTGCGCAAATTGGGTGTTCGACTGGATTCGACGCCGATCGCACGCGATATTGATTGAGACCGCGTGCTCTGTCTGTCGACCGCGTTGTCAAGACTTGATTCAAACATCCGGGTCGCAATCGTCATCTGCATCGCCGCGCGAGGGTGATGACAAGGCGCGTTCCCGGGAACTTCGTGAGCTGTCGAATGCTGTCTCGAAGGTGAGCGAATCCAGGAAAATGACGGGTTTCATTCCTTGAACGCGTTAACACAACACCAGTCATTCGTGCAAGTATACTGCACACGGCGGATTTCGGCAATTTTAAAGCGTCATTTTCGTGACGGTTTTCGATGCGACTGGCGTTTGCTTTGTCTTCATTTTTGTCCCTGGAGGCTTCGGATGGTGTTTCGCGCAGGCAGCGGAGCTGCAGCATGGATTCATTGAACAATCCGGGATCGGTACGCGAGCTGACGGTTGATTCTGATCACAGCGGCCAGCGACTGGATAATTTCCTGACCCGTGAAATCGGCCCGGTTCCACGCGCTCTGGTCTATCGTCTGATTCGGACCGGGCAGGTGCGGATCAACGGTGGCCGCGCCAAGCCGATGCGCAAGCTCAGCGCCGGCGACCGGGTCCGCATTCCTCCGGTCCGAACCGAGCCGCAACGGCCACGGCAGTTGCCGGCTGAAATGATCGAGCGCGTGTGCGCGTCGGTCGTGCACCGCCAAGCTGAGTTGCTGGTGATCGACAAGCCGGCCGGGCTTGCGGTGCAGGGCGGCAGCGGCCTGAAATTTGGCCTGAATGACCTGGTCGCGGAAATCGAGCCGGGTGCGGTACCGGTCCACCGCCTGGATCGAGACACCAGCGGTCTGATCGTTTTTGCATTGGGACGACGAAACGCCAGCGAATTGCAGCGCGTTTTTCGCGGTGATGAAGTCAACGGCGGACGGATCGAAAAACGCTATTTCGCGCTGCTCGAAGGACATTTGACCGGGCAGCGCGTAGACGTGGATCTGCCGATTCTGAAGATTCGCGATTCCAGCGGCCAGCATCGGGTCGTCGTTTCCGACCAGGGCAGCCGCGCCCGGTCCAGCTTCAAGCTGCTGGAAAGGCTGGCCCGGTACGATTTTGTGGAAGTGCGCATCGACACCGGACGAACACATCAGATCCGGGTGCACGCGCAGTCGCTGGGCTCGCCGGTCGTCGCTGACAGCCGCTACAATCCCGAGCGACCGCCGACAGGCCTTGGGCGGATGTTTCTGCACGCGGGCTATCTGAGGCTGCCGTGGCCGGAGGACCAGGTCTTCTCGGCACCGCTTCCCGAGCCATTGACCGCTGTGCTGGACCGTTTGCGTTGCGCTTCGCAATGAGCTCGAGCCGCGCCCATCGCGCGTGCTGCCGTTGCATTCAGTGCAGTTCTGGAAGCGGGCCGCGCAAGCAAACGCAGGGGTCGATTAAATCGTCTGAATCGTGCCGCGCAGGATCGTCTGCGGGGCCCAACTGGAGGCGCAGGAATTGATTTTTCAGCCGCTTAGCCTGGCAATTGGACTGCGCTATCTGCGGGCCAAGCGCCGCAATCATTTTATCTCGTTTATCTCGTTGATCTCGACCGGTGGAATCGCGGTTGGCATCGCCATTTTAATTACCGTGATCTCGGTTATGAACGGCTTCGAGAAAGAGTTGCGCGAGCGCATCCTCGGTATGGTTTCGCACGCCACGGTTTCGACCTGGGAGGGCGACTTCGAGGAATGGCGCGAGTTGATCGAGCGGGCCGGCGAGCATCCGTCGGTGGTCGGTGCCGCGCCGTTTGTCGAGCAGGAAACCCTGCTGAAGGGCCGCGACGTTTCCGGTGCGCTGGTCCGCGGCATCGATCCGGAGCTGGAGGGCACCGTTTCCGATCTCGGTGAGCAGATGCTGGCCGGCCGCCTCTCGGACCTGAGCAGTCAGCGTTGGCAGGTGGTTCTCGGGGTCGGTCTGGCCACCCGGCTGGGCGTTGGCCCGGGCGATTCGGTGACGATTTTCGCCCCCGAGATCCGAGCCACGGCGGTCGGGATCATGCCGCAGGTTCGGCGCTTTACTGTCAGCGGGGTGTTCGAAGCCGGCGTGCACGAATTTGACAGTGCGTTGGCCATCGTCCACTGGCGCGATGCCCAGTCCCTGTTCAAGACCGGCGACGGTGTCACCGGCGTGCGGCTGGAATTCGACGACCTGTTCCGGGCCCGTTCGATCGCCCAGCAGCTTGCAGATTCGCTGGGCGGGTTCTACCGAGTGCGCGACTGGACGCAGCAGCACGCCAACTGGTTCCGGGCGGTGCAGATGGAAAAGACCGTGATGTTTATCATATTGTCGCTGATCATCGTCGTTGCGGCGTTCAACATCATCTCGACCCTGGTCATGCTGGTGACCGATAAGCAGGCCGATATCGCGATTCTAAAGACCATGGGGCTCAGTCCTGGTGCGGTCATGCGCGTGTTCATCGTCCAGGGAATGTTGATTGGGATTATCGGAACGGCGCTCGGCGTGGTTGGTGGCGTTGTGCTGGCGCTCAACGTCGAAAACATCGTCGCGTCGCTGGAGCAGCTCCTGAGCGTGCAATTTCTTTCGGCTGACATTTATTACATTTCCGATCTGCCATCGGACCTGCAGGTGCGCGATGTCGTGCGTTTTTCGCTGCTGGCGCTGGGCTTGTCGCTGATATCGACGCTGTATCCGGCCTGGCGGGCCGGCCGTACGCGCCCGGCCGAGGCGCTGCGCTATGAATGATCCGGTGATTGTCTGCAAAGGCATTACACGCTGCTTTCGTCAGGGCCGCAGCATGATCGAGGTGCTGCGCGGCGTCGATCTGGAAATCGTGCGCGGCGAGCAGGTTGCGATTGTCGGCGCCTCGGGCGTCGGCAAGAGCACGCTGCTGCAGATTCTGGGTGGTCTGGACGACCCGACTGCAGGCAGCGTCGAGGTTGCCGGCCACGACATGAGTCGCGCGAGCGAGCGCGAGCGCGGTCGAATCCGAAACCGCTCGCTGGGGTTCATCTACCAGTTCCATCACCTGTTGGCCGAATTCAGCGCACTTGAAAATGTCGCGCTGCCGCTGATGATCGGTGGCCAATCGTCACGCAAGGCGTTGGCCGAAAGCGCTGAGCTTCTGCGGCGGGTTGGGCTGGGC
>JAIVHD010000091.1 GCA_020201235.1 Lysobacteraceae bacterium | reverse complement strand
CCGACGTCGCCAACAAAGGGCCGTGGATCGCAACCGTGGCTAACAGCTCACACGGCGGCCTGGTGGCCAACCCGGTGTCGTTTGCCGACGCAGGGTCAGCACCGGCCGAGCTGCAGGACCTTCCCGGTATCGCCGGTACCGGCCCGGCCTTTCAGAGCGACCTGGAAGGCCCGGTGTTTTCCGCATCCGAAACCGACCCAACCAATTTCGAGGGCTGCAATGCCTGGGCCGGCTCGCCATTCACGGGCGGCATATTGCTGGTCAGCCGGGGCTCCTGCAACTTCTCGGCCAAGGTCGACAACGCCGTTGCGGCCGGCGCGATCGGCGTCGTGGTGTTCAATAACATCTCGGGCGCGCCAATCGTTATGGGCGCGCTTGAGGGAACGACGGTTCCGTCGGTCATGATCACCAACGCCGGCGGGCTTGCTGCTGCTGTCGGAACATCCGGAATGGACCTCTACCGAGGTGCAGTCGGCTTTGATGCTGACCGCCGACCCGGTCGGCTTCAAGCCTGACGGCAACACCCCCAGTGACCCCGACGATGTCGGTTCCGGCACGGTCGACCTGACCCTGGCATCATTAAGCGGCCTGGTCATGCACGAAACTTTTGACAATTTCCTGGCAGCCAACCCGGCCAATGGCGGCGAACCGCGTACGCTCAATCATCCAAGCATGCGGCATACATCGTGCGACCCGGGCTGTAGCTGGACGCGAACCGTGCGCAATGCCCTGGACTCGCAGACCACCAGCTGGACGGCAGCGGCAAGTGGCAATCAGTTCGACGTGCAGGTCTCGCCTGCGGCATTTGAACTGCTGCCCGGCGACATCATCTTCCGCGACTCTGCTGAAACGGGTGCCGGTGCCAACTCGTCGTTCCAGCGAATCGCAATGCGCGCATGACCATCGCGGTCAGCCAAACGCCACCGGCGCCGCCCCGGCTCTAAACCGGGTCCCGATTCGGTGGTTCAACGACGGCGCCTTCGGGCGCCGTTTTTTTTGACCCTTTCCGGCCCAAATTGCGTAACAATAGTCAATGCCCGGCGATTGGCAGACCGATCATCCATACCGTCATCAATGGGCAGTACCCGGCCGGCTCCAAGGGTATTTGGATGGCGCGGCTGCAAAATTTGGAGTTTGGGGGCGTGAATTTGCCGCTTGGAAACCCCTTCGAGACCGACCCAGGAGCACCGCAACAGACCATGCCAATGCGATTTTCCGAATTGACCGATACGGGCCGGAAAAGGGCCGGCAACCAGGACCGGGTGTTGTCCGATCCCGCTTTGGGATTGTGGGTGGTCGCCGACGGCATGGGCGGTCATGCCGGCGGAGCCGAGGCAAGCCGAATCGCCTGCCAGGCCCTGCACGAGGCCGTGCGCCACGACATGCCGCTTGCCGATGGCTTCGAGGTCGCGCATTCCGCAGTCCGCTCGGCCCAGCACGATCAACCTGCGCTGCAGGGCATGGGGTCGACGCTAGTTGCGATGCGCGAGCAGCGCGATGGCTTTCTGATCGCCTGGGTGGGCGATAGCCGCGTCTATCGCTACAATGCGCAAGACAGTGGCATTGAATGCCTCTCGCGCGACCAGAACGTCGCCGGACAGCTGGTCGCCGACGGACAAATCACCGTCGAGCAGGCCCGCAATCATCCTCAGAGACACGTACTGACCGACTGCATCGGCCAGCGCGGGCGTTTGCCAACAATCGAGTCGCGTGCGTTCGAATGGCATCCCGGGGACCGTTTGCTGCTTTGTTCGGACGGCTTGCATGGCGAGCTCAGCGACGACGAAATCGGCCAGTGGCTGGGCGCGATACGGTCGCCGCAGGATGCGACTCAGAAGCTGCTGAACAGGGCACTGGAGGCCGGTGGCAGGGATAACATTTCACTGATCATCATCGATGCACCCGGACCGCCACCCGGCTGATCTCGGTCGCGAATGACCCCATCGGAGCCAGATTTTTCGATCTTTTGAGGCGAATAGTGGGCCTATTTAACGAAAAAGAGCGGGAAATCTGGCCCAATCCGGCTTTTCCGCAGTAGATCAGCGTTAAGTCCGACAGGCTGCTAGGTCGCCACACTCCGTGCAGCCCGCAGAAATACGACTCTCCAGGCTTCCAGCTCCGAAAATTGATGCGACGTTGGACTAGTAGTCATCGACCGCTGCGTTCATGATGGGCCGGAAACATCGGCCAAACTGGTGTAGCAGTGCCGCAGTCGCGCCCCAGATGTGGAACTCGGAATGTTCCAGCGTCAGCACCTCAAGATCGCGTCCAAAAAACCTCATCGACTCGCACCGGTATTTTTCTTCATCCACAACATCGACCAACGAAACGGTGAAGACCTGCTCGACTTCGGCCTGGTCGATACGATACTCGAGACCGGCCTCGATCAGCGCAACCACCGCCGTCATGCGGTACCCGGTAATCGTATCGTAGCGTCCAAGATAGCCGATCGGAGTGACCGCACGCTCCGGGATTCCGGTTTCCTCTCGGGTTTCACGCAGCGCAGTGGCGATCACCGAGCCATCCGACAGATCGCGGGCGCCGCCCGGAAACGAAACCTGACCCGCGTGCCGCGACAGGTGGCGTGCGCGAAGGGTCAGCACAATTTGCGGCTCGGGCTCACGCGTAATGCCCAGCAAAACGGCCGCAGCGCGCGGCCGTTTGAAATGCGCAGGAAGAAAGCCGTCAACCGGAAGATCGGCAATCGGCGTTTCGAGCGGAAAAAGACAGTGTCCCAGCCGCAGCAGACAGCGGCTGCTGTCGACAGGCCGAACCCGGCTCACTCCGACTCAAACAGGCTCCCGGCACGGGCCGGGAGCGCTTGCATAATCTCTCGGCGCCGGGCTGGATCGTAGCAGAGCCAGTCACCGATTTCCCGGGCGCTGCGAAAGCAGCCAACACATCGTCCGCTTTCATCCAGACGGCAAACGCCGGTACAAGGCGATTCAACCGGCTCCAGCGCTTTTGCCGCATCGCTCATGTCGACCCGGCTCAGCCTTGGGTTTCTGCCGGATCGGGTTCGCCGATCTTGACCAGCTTGAGGTCGAACTGCAAGGCTTCGTTCGGGCCGATCAGCGGCGGATCACCACGGACCCCGAATGCCAGCTCCGGCGGCAGGAAAATCTGCCAATAGGCGCCTTCGCGCATCAACGGCAGCACTTCCTGCCAGCCTTCGAGCACGCTTTCGATTTGGAACACGGCCGGCACGCCGCGGGCAAACGAACTGTCAAATTCACGACCATCGGTCTTCGACCCACGATAGTGCACCGTTACCGTATCGTTTAAACTCGGGCGCGAGCCATCGCCCTCTTCGATGACGCGATACTGAACGCCGCTGGGCAGCGTGACAATCCCGGACTTGCTGTTGTTCTGACGCAGGAATTCATCGGCCCGGGTCTTGTTCTCTTCTGCCAGAAGCTGGAACTGCTCCATCCGCTGCTGACGCATCCTTTCGTTAAACGCCGTCAGCACCTGCTGCATTTCCTCACGCGGCACTTGCGGATCGCGACCGCTGTTGGCGTCCCGGATTGCACTGACGACGGCCTCGACATCCACATCCCAATTGCTTGTCTCGGAACCAAATTCATAACCAATCGCGTATCCCAGCTTTCCGGTCTCGGACTCGAGATCCTGTGCCAGTCCATTTGACGCCACAACAAGCAGCACCATCGCCTTGAACAGCTTGAGCATATATCCTCCACGAAGTGAAATTAATCGAACGCAAACAGCACATTGTACCCGAGCGTCGTAATGTGCGCCGCGCATGAGTCTGCTTTGACCCATTGTCACGGTCACCGGTTCCGTCTGAACCGGAATAGAAATGGGTGGTTTTTTTTACCAATACGGGTAATTATCACCTATTGAAATGCGCGGTGAAAAAATCAGCTATTTGATTTTATTGCTTTTTCCCGTTATGGCCCCCTTCTTGCATCTGTAGCGACATCAAATCCAACTCAACAAGGTGACCACGATGGGTGTTTTTTCTCGATTAAGCGACATTATCAACGCCAACCTCAACTCGGCTCTGGAAAAAGCCGAAGATCCCGAAAAAATGATCCGCCTGATGATTCAGGAAATGGAGGATACGCTGGTCGAAATTCGATCGGCGACGGCCAAGTGTCTGGCCGAAAAGAAGGAACGCGCCCGCCTGCTCAAGCGACTGGAAGAGCAGAAACGCGACTGGGAACACAAGGCTGGTCTGGCGCTCGATAAGAATCGCGACGACCTGGCCCGGGCCGCGCTGGCCGAGAAAACCGCTCTGGCTGACCGCATCCAGCACCTTGCCGACGAACTCGGACTATACGACGACCAGCTGGAAAAATACGATAGCGATATCGGTCGCTTGCAGGCCAAGCTCAATGATGCGCGCGCGCGTCAGCGCACGCTGGTCATGCGACACCGATCGGCACAGCACCAGCTCAAAAGCCGAAAACAGATTCACAGCGACAAGATGGAGGAAATGTTGCATCGCTTCGATTCGGCAGAACGTCGTATCGATAACATCGAGTCGGAGGCCGAAACGCTGGACATGGGCCGGCGCACCAAGTCACTGGAAGAAGAAATCGAGCAGCTTCAACGCGATGAGCGGATTGAGGCTGAGCTCGAGGCCTTGAAAAGCACTCGGTCATCGCAGGAGTAAGCGACGATGTCCGAACTGCTGTTTGTCCCGGTCGTCGTTTTCCTGGTGATCGTCGCGCCAATTTGGCTGATGCTTCACTATGGCACGCGAAATTCCGCCAACAAGCGCCTGTCGACCAAGGACGAGGCGCTGCTTGAAGACCTGCACGAAAGCGCGCGCCGAATGGAGGAGCGCATTCACAGCCTTGAGCGAATTCTCGACAGTGACGCACCCGAATGGAGAGACAAGACATGAATTCCCGAGACTACGAACCCGTCAACCGCAACCGCCTTTACCGCAACCCACGCCGTCGACTGCTGGCCGGCGTTTGTGCCGGCATCTCGGACTGGAGCGGATTTAACCTGACTGCACTGCGTGTGATCGTCGTGCTGCTGGCCATCCCGTTCACGGCCGTCATTCTGGTCGGCTATGGCTTGCTGGCGCTGCTTTTGCCAAAAACGCCAGCCGATCTCTATCGCGACGAGGCCGATGAAGAATTCTGGCGCGAGACCCGGCGGGCACCGACCGACAGCGCCGCAAACTTGAACGGCCGCTTTCGCCGACTCGATGAGCGGCTGCAGCGGATGGAGAAGTGGCTAACCTCGCGCGAATACCGTTTTAGAAACGAACTCGACGACTGACCCGCCTGATTCACCGCCCCACCGATTGTGGGAACACCTGACGGGGGGGTTGGTGAATCCCGGCGGGGGCTAAAGAGCACCTGATTCGGTACATGACTCAGCCAAGCCGAGACAGCAACAGGAAAACAATGGAACCGCAGATTACGCAGATTATTGCCTGTTTTCGAATGACCTTTTCGACAGCGACCCGCGCCCTGGACAAAAGCCCTCGATTCAATAATCTGCTAGTGCACCGGAGGCGTACTCGCCTGTACTGTGAGCCCGCCCTGGATCTGGCTGTCAAATCATTAATGTCAAATTGAAAGCGAACATGCTGAGGAAACCGTCATGAATGCCACCCCGCGAATGGCCTTCGCAATCGCGACGACCTTGATCGGGCTTACCATTGCCGTCAGCCTCGCACCGGCGCGGTCCGACTGCGATCTGTTTGGCTGGTTTCTGGCCTCGTTCGAACTTGCCCGAACAACCATCGAACTGCAATTCGGTTCCCTGATTGGTATCGTTGCGCTGTTTATAAAACAGTTATCGCGGCAATTCGCCGCATGGACCCATTAGTCTCCGCTGAATCGCGGCGGACGCTTTTCCAGAAAAGCGGCGGTTCCTTCGCGCATGTCACCGGTTGAACAGCACAACGCGAAGCGCGCGGTCTCCAGTGCAATGCCCTGATCGATCGTACCGTCCAGGCCGAGGTCCATGGCCTGAAGAATACCGCGCACCGACTCCACTGCGGCTTTCGCGAGCTGCCCGGCGAGCGCCGTTGCGGCAT
>JAIVHD010000316.1 GCA_020201235.1 Lysobacteraceae bacterium | reverse complement strand
CCGTTCATCCCCGGTGCCGGCGAGATGGCGATCTTTTGTGCCGCACTGGCCGGTGCCGGTCTGGGCTTTCTGTGGTTCAACACCTACCCGGCCCAGGTTTTCATGGGTGATGTCGGTGCCTTGTCGGTCGGTGCCGCACTGGGTTTGATTGCCGTGGTCGTGCGCCAGGAGTTGGTGTTCATGCTGATGGCCGGCATCTTCGTACTCGAAACGGTCTCGGTCATTTTGCAGGTTGCGTCCTACAAGCTCACCGGAAAGCGAATTTTCAGGATGGCACCGCTACACCATCATTTCGAGCTCAAGGGCTGGCCCGAGCCAAAGGTCATTGTCCGGTTCTGGATCGTCGCCGTCGTTTTGGTGCTTGTTGGCCTTGCAACTTTGAAGGTGCGATGATGGCGCTCAGTCGATCAAGTCAGCAGGTGCCACGTCGCGTCCAGGCGCGTTGCCTTTCGGACGAATCGCGCGCCGGCCAACTCGACCAGCCGCTGATTCTGGCAACCCTGGCGCTGCTGTCGATCGGGACCGTAATGGTTGCATCGACGTCGATTTCGGCGGCTGAGACCTACAGTGTCGGGACCTGGCATTTTCTCATCCGTCATCTGGTGTTCATCTCGCTTGGTCTCGGGCTGGCACTTGCGTGCCAGTTCCTCGATACCCGGCTGCTGGAGAACTCGGGCCGGATTTGTCTGTTGCTGTCGCTGATGCTACTGGTCGCGGTGCTGATCCCGGGACTGGGCGTGACCGTAAACGGGGCAACGCGCTGGTTGAATTTCGGCCTGTTCCGGTTTCAGGTGGTCGAGGCGGTCAAGCTTTTGATGATTGTCTATGTTGCCAGTTACCTGGCCCGCCATCCCGATCTTGGGCGTTCGGGCCTGGTCGACACGATTAAGCCGTTGCTGGTTGCCGGGCTGATCGCGGTCGTCCTGCTCAAGCAGCCCGACATGGGCTCGGCCGTGGTCATCGTCGCGATCCTCGGTGGCATGGTTTGGCTGGCTGGCGCGGCCTGGAAATACCTTGGCCTGTTGGGGCTGGGCGCGGCACCACTGATCGCTTCGGCCGCGCTGGTTCCGTATCGTCGCGAGCGCCTGGCAATCCTCGGCGATCCGTTCGCCGACCCCTTCGATACCGGTTTCCAATTGGTCCAGGCGCTGATCGCGGTCGGCCGCGGCCAACTCGGCGGCGTCGGTCTGGGAGACAGCGTGCAGAAGCTGTTCTACCTGCCCGAGGCGCACACCGATTTCATCTTCGCGATTCTGGCCGAGGAGCTGGGCCTGTTTGGTATCGTTGCGGTGCTGGCCCTGTTTGCGATCGTGGTCTTTCGAATCTTCCGGATCGGCGTTCACGCGCACCGGTCCGAACGACGCTTTGCCGCGTTCGCCGTCTATGGCGTTGGCCTGTGGATTGGGCTTCAGGCCTTGATCAGTATCGGCGTGAATCTCGGCGTGTTGCCGACTAAGGGCCTGACACTGCCGTTCGTCTCGGCCGGCGGCAGTTCCATGATGATGCTGCTGCTGGCCGTTGGGCTGGTCATCCGGGTCGGTTGGGAACTGAACCAGGCCAAGCTCGCAAAGCCGCGTCGACGTCGGGAATGGTTGCCATGAGCGCGCCGCAGCAGACTCCATCATCGGGCGCATCCGGTTTGGCGGGCTTGCCGGCCGACGCCCGAATCACCGTCCTCGCCGGCGGCACGGGCGGGCATATTTTTCCTGGCCTGGCGGTTGCCGACGTGCTACGCCAGGCCGGTGTCCGCGTGTTCTGGCTGGGCACGCCGCACGGATTGGAGAACCGCCTGGTGCCGGCCGCCGGCATTGAACTTGAGCGCGTTCGCATCCAGGGTCTGAGAGGCCGGGGGCTTGCCGGCTGGCTGGCCGCGCCAATGCGCATCGCGACAGCCATTGTGCAATCCTGGCGCATCCTGCGCCGCCAGCGCCCGGCTTGTGTCCTGAGCATGGGCGGTTATGCCGCTGGACCGGCCGGTGTTGCCGCGCGCCTGCTTGGCATCCGGCTGGTGATTCACGAACAAAACGCGGTCGCCGGCTGGACCAACCGCCTGCTGCGGCCGATGGCCCAAATCGTGTGCTCCGGATTTCCCGGGGTGTTCGCCGGGGCGCGCGTCACCGGCAACCCGGTGCGCGCCGAAATCATCGCCTTGGCACCGCCGGAGCAGCGCTACCGGGCCCGGTCAGGTCGTCTACGGCTGCTGGTCATTGGCGGTAGCCAGGGCGCAACCGTGTTCAACCAGGTCGTGCCCAAGGCCCTGGCCCGGCTTTCCACCAACCAACGTCCCGAGGTCCGGCATCAGGCCGGGCAACAATCGGGCGCGGCCAGGGAAAATTATCAAAAGGCCGGTGTTCGCGCACACGTTGCTGAATTTGTGGACGATATGGCCGAGGCCTGGGCCTGGGCCGATGTCGCAATCTGTCGTGCCGGGGCGTTGACCATGGCCGAGCTTGCGGCCGCCGGCGTCCCGGCGATTTTGGTACCGCTGCCCTCGGCGGTCGATGATCACCAGACCAGAAACGCCCGCTTCCTCAGTGATAACGGTGCTGCCTGGCTGATTCCGCAAGCCAAATTTGATGACGCCCGGTTGGCCCGCAGATTGGCCGGGCTGGAGCGTCGCGAACTGGCTGCGATGGCCGGTCGCGCGCGGGCTCTGGCGCGACCTGAGGCGGCGCTGGACGTCGCCCGGGCGTGCGCGGAGGTGTTCGCATGACCAGCGCCGAGCGTCCCGCGCCAAGCCTGATGCACCGCGTCCGGCACATCCATTTTGTCGGAATCGGCGGGGCCGGCATGAGTGGCATTGCCGAGGTCCTGGCCAATCTCGGGTTTACCGTCAGCGGTTCCGATGTGCGCGAGTCTTCGGTCACCGAGCATCTCCGGTCGGTTGGCATCCGGGTCACCATCGGCCACGATGCACGCCGCGTCGCAGGCGCTGATGTGATCGTCGCCTCGAGCGCGATCGCGGCCGACAACGTCGAGATCGAGGCGGCTCGCGCGGCCCGTGTTCCGGTCGTGCCGCGGGCCGAAATGCTCGGCGAACTGATGCGCTTCCGACAGGGCATTGCCATTGCCGGAACGCACGGTAAAACCACCACGACGTCGCTGGTCGCCAGCCTGCTGGCGGGTGCCGGAATGGACCCGACCTTCGTCATCGGCGGCGTGGTCAATGCCTTCGGTTCCAGTGCACGGCTGGGCCAGGGTCGCTACCTGGTGGCCGAGGCCGACGAGTCCGATGCCTCGTTTTTACTGCTGCAACCGGTGATTTCGCTGGTGACCAACATCGATCGGGACCACCTCGATGCGTATCAGGGCAGCTTCGACCGGCTTCAGGCCGCTTTTCTGGAGTTTTTGCACCATCTGCCATTTTTCGGAGTTGCCGTACTTTGCATCGATGATCCGCACGTAGCCGAGCTCGTTCCCAGGGTTGGGCGCACCGTGATGACCTATGGCTTCAGTGAGCGCGCTGACGTGCACGCCGATTCGATTACCCAGCAGGGGCGCTGCATGAGTTTCAGGCTTCACCTGCCGCGCCACGAGCAGGCGTTGGACATCCGACTCATCCAACCGGGTCGGCACAATGTTCTGAACGCGCTGGGCGCGGCGGCCGTGGCCTGGGAGCTTGGCTTGACGGGAGCCCAGATCGAAGCCGGATTGAACCAGTTCGCGGGCATTGGCCGGCGATTTGCAGAGCTTGGCGAGCTGTCGTTCAAATCCGGCCGGGCGCTGGTCTTCGAGGATTACGGCCATCACCCGACCGAACTGGATGCGGTCATCCAGGCCGCGCGCGGCGGCTGGCCGGAGCGCCGGCTGGTCATGGTCTTCCAGCCCCATCGCTATACCCGCACGCGCGACCAGTTTGACGCCTTCGCGCGCGTGCTGGCCGGGGTCGACCAGTTGCTGCTGGTCGACCTGTATGCAGCCGGAGAGGAGCCGATTGCCGGCATCGATTCAGACGTGCTGGCCGAGGCGGTGGTGCATCGCGGCGGCCCTGAGGTCAGGCGCGTGGCAGCGGTCGGCGAACTTCCGGATGCGCTCGACCAGGTCGTTGCCGATCATGACCTGGTCTTGATCATGGGTGCCGGTGATATCGGCA
>JAIVHD010000225.1 GCA_020201235.1 Lysobacteraceae bacterium | reverse complement strand
GCACGGCAAATCGCCCAATGAGCTGCATGCACGCGTCATGGATGTTTCGCTGGTCCTCTATGCCGAGCACGAGTTCAACGCCTCGACGTTTACTGCCCGGGTTTGTGCGTCAACACTTTCCGACATGTTTTCGTGCGTCACCGCCGCAATCGGTTCGCTCAGGGGGCCATTGCACGGTGGCGCCAATGAAATGGCCATGGCCATGCTGGAGCAGTACAACTCGGTCGAACAGGCACGCAGCGACGTGCACCGCAAGCTTGCCGAAAAGGAAAAGATCATGGGCTTCGGGCACGCCGTGTACCGTGAAAAGGATCCGCGCAACGCGATCATTCGTGAGTGGTCGCGCAAGCTGGCCGGGGACGTCAGCGACGAGGTTCTGTTCCCGGTCTCCGAAGAGGTCGAAAAGATTTTGTGGGACGAGAAGCGGTTGTTTGCAAACGCCGACTTCTATCACGCATCGGCCTACCACTTTATGGGGATTCCGACCGGGCTGTTTACACCGATCTTCGTCATGTCCCGCGTGACCGGCTGGTGCGCGCACGTCATGGAGCAGCGCGCCAATAATCGCATCATCCGTCCCGGCGCCGACTACACCGGCCCCGATCCGCGTGAAGT
This sequence comes from Lysobacteraceae bacterium, assembly GCA_020201235.1. GTDB lineage: Bacteria > Pseudomonadota > Gammaproteobacteria > Xanthomonadales > Wenzhouxiangellaceae. Next base: position 21,424 of record JAIVHD010000225.1, on the reverse strand, counting down.
GACGCCCATCGAACAGCGCTGACGGGTGCACGATCCAACCGTCGTGAGCCTGTCTTATTCACCACCCGCTTGCTGTGGCACCGTCATGCCCCGGTCGGAGGTGTTTCGCTCGGTCGCCTGTACGGTGAGCATGGGCGACCGAGCGAAATGTCCCGGATGCGGGGCCTGACAGCGTCGCCTTGGGAGGGAGGGTGAATCAGCCGGGATTACGGCAATCGACCCGGAAGATCAACCGTCTGTCGAGCAACAGGCAGTCGAATCGACCCGCCAGTTGATCGGCCATTTGGCTGGCCGATCGGTAGCCTGATTGGACAATCGATCAGGCAATCGGCGAGCGGCTGTCGATGGTGGCCGCTTTTGCCGAACGGCTTGCTGCGGCCAGAAATCTGAGATTGATGTTGCCGGGAATGCCGCGTGCAAGCGGCGACCCGGCGAGCCTTGCCAGGACTCCGCGCCGGCCTACGGTTCGACGGGCTTGCCAGCAGTTCAGCGCCCAGATGGCACCGAGTACGCGGCTGAGCGCCGGCTCGGGGATGGATTGCGCTGTGCGATTGGCCTGCTTGATACGCCATAGCCAGGCTTCGGCCCATTCGAGGTATTCGAGCTTGTCGGCCGGCCTTTCGGCCGGTCGCGTCAGGGCGTGGTGGCGCGACAGTTCCTCGTTGCTGGCAGCGATATCCAGGTCGGCCAGCATTCGCGCATAAATGGCCATCTTTCGATCGCGCCCGAGCCCGGAGGTCTGTCCGGTGAAGCGTCCGGGGTGTTCACGGCCACAGACCAGGATTTCCGGCAGGTTCGCCAGCGCGTGCCCATTGGTGAGCAGCCGGACATGCATGTCGTAGTCCTGGCAGCGCGGGAAGTGCTGGTCGTAGCGCAGTTGCCGAAGCGCGTCGGTGCGCGCCATCACCGTGCGGTTGATGATCGGGCAATGGAATAGCATATGGGCATGTATTTCGTCGGGCTGGAGTGGCTGCCGACGAATCCGGGGCAACATGTGGCCGGATTCATCCATAAAGCTGCACCATCCTCCGATCTGTGAGATCCCGCGATGCGCATCCAGATAGTCGACCTGGCGTTTCAGGCGTTCGGGGTAGGCATGGTCATCGCTGTCGAGCAGCGCGATGTATTGACCTCGTGCAAGATCCAGTCCACGATTGCGACTCGCCGGAATGCCGAGATTGGCAGGGTTGGTTGCGATCCGGATGCGTGGATCGTCGAAGCCGGCCAGGACTTCTCCAGTGCGGTCGGTTGAGCCGTCGTCGATCAGCAGCAGCTCGAAATCCTGAAAGGTTTGGGCCAGTATGCTGTTGATGGCCACGCACACATAGTGCTCGCGGTTGAAAACCGGTATGAAGACGGTGACTTTCGGGTCCGAGGACATTGAATACAGGCAGGCGAATGAAGTCTTGCATGCTACCATCATTCGCGCGATCAGCAGGTCTGGACTGGACAGGCCTCTGACGGTCACCTCGCGAGACCGCCGGTGCGCGTTGTTGGTCGCGTTTATCGATAATGGGATTTCATGAAATACTGGCTCGGTTCACTCTTCCAGCGCAACGCGCATTCGATCGTTCGGCGCGTTTATTTCTTCGCGTTGAGAAGGCTGTTTGGCGTTTTCGCCAAGCGCCAGGCGGTTTATTTCCTGTCGATCAACAATCGCCGCTACAAGCGAGTGGTGTTCGGCGATAGCCGGGAGGCCGCTGATATCGAAAGCGCGCTGCTGGGCTTTGCGCCGGGCGAATTTTTCCCGGCCTTGATTTCGCGCCATGAAAACGAACTGCTGGTCGAATTTGTCGAAGGCCGCGCTTTTGAGCCTGCGCGCGCTGCCGATCGAGCCGGACTGGCTGCGTTTCTCGGGACGCTTTACGGCAAAGGCAGCATCGAAACCGATCCGGAGCGCATGCATCGCCGGTTGCGGGTCGATCTGCGCTTTCTGGTCGATGCAGGCTTGATCGACCAGGCGCTGCACGATGCACTTGCACGGCGCGCTGAACGAATTGCGCCGGAGATCGTTCGATCTGGGCTTGATTATGTCGATCCGGTCGCCAAGAATTTTGTCGTCAACGAGGACCGGCTCATGGCGATTGATGTCGAAAGCCTCAGCTCGAACACCGCGCTCGGTACCGGTATCGCAAAGGCCTGTGTACATTGGCTTGAGCCGCGGCACAAGGCGGACTTCATCGGTCGGGTTGAGCAGGTCGCCGGGCTGGACTTGAGCCCTCAGATCGATTTTGTCGAGTTATGCTTCCTGGTTGGCTGGACCAAGCGCAAGCTGCTGCAAGGAAAAAAACGCTCCATCCGGATCGACTTGCTGCAGGCGCTGGCAGCCGAGCTCGACGGTACTTGATCCCGCCTTATCCACCCCCAGCCTGAGCGGTGCAGGATTTACGGCGGGGTTAGGAGTCTGGTTTGCGGTCGCCGGGCGTGACGCGGTCGAGTAGCTGCAACACCCGTTCGCGGACATTGGCTTGGATGGATCTAACGTCGAGCTTGTTGGTTGGACGGGACTCAAAAAGCTGGTCATCATCGACCAGCCAGCCGGCCGATTCCAGCTGCCGGCCGAAGCCATACAGGTCGCGCGCCGGCACCCATAAACCGTGCCGCGTTAGTCGATCGGTCCATTGACGCTGGCCGGCCCCGGTCGGCCGAAGCGCACGCAGACAGCGTGCTCGTGCTCGTTCGTGCAGATGAAAGGCCGCTGTCGTCTTGCCGCTGTAGCAGGCCTCGGCCAGCATTGATGCGCTGTCGCTGGTTACCAGCAACGCATCGGCCAGCTTCAGCATCGCCGAAAACGGGTTGGGCTGTCCGGCGTGCCAGCGAAAAATTTGTGACGGCACTTTAAGCGCGCGCTCCAGGGTGTCGACCGCCTGTGCCGGTGTACGCGGGCTGGCCGTAATGACGGCCGATCCACCGGCCGCGGCAACCCGTGCGTTGATCGTGCGGGCCAGGCGGCTTGCACAGCCGCGCGTGAACCGAAAGCTTCCGGAATCGCCGCCCAGCAGCACCCCAAGCATCGGCTTTGGCAGTTGATGAAATTGTCGTCGCCAGTGCGCGATTGCCAGTGGGTCGTCAACCCGTGGCAAATTCAACGGCAAGTCGACGCACAGCACATTGTCGGCAGCCGGTAGCCGGTATTGTGGTGTCGTGATCACGAGGTCGAGCCATTTCAGCGGCGCCCAGGGCCGGCCGATGCAGATAATCCGGCTGTGCCCGCCCGAGGCGTTGCGAATTGCCCGGGCGTCGACCACACTTCGACCGCCGGCGATCAGAATGACGTCGGGCCAGGGCGGCGAGTAGCGCTCGAACTTGTCCGCAGGAATCTGCCGGACCCGGAATGCGGCCAGCCTGTCTTTGATGACTCGCCAGACCGGGTCAAAGGAGTCGAATTGGCGCGCCTCGATGTCGAGAGTTTCGGCCAGGCACGCGAGCTGCCGGTTATCGCCGGCCCCCGGTGCGCCCAGAATCCAGCCGGTCGGCCGGCACCGGGCCGAGCCGGTTGCGCATTGGCCAGTTCCGTGATCGTGGCGATTCGCGGCGCGCGTCATGGCTTCAGGGTTACAAAATCAGCAAAAGTTGGAGAATTATAATTGACATGTCGAAATCTCTGGGCTATCATTCTTGGCTTGTTATCGGGGCCATAGCTCAGCTGGGAGAGCGCTACAATGGCATTGTAGAGGTCGGCGGTTCGATCCCGCCTGGCTCCACCAACCGGTTTCGATAAAGCAATAAATTCCTGGGCCTAAAAAAGCAGGTCACTCTTGATGTCCCCTTCGTCTAGAGGCCTAGGACACCGCCCTTTCACGGCGGCGACAGGGGTTCGAATCCCCTAGGGGACGCCATAAAACGAAATGCCCGGCCTTGTGCCGGGCATTTTTATATTGCATTCACCCACCCGCCGTTACAAGGTGCCGCCAGGTATCGTGGCTGGGGTGTATGGCGACCGAGCGCAGCGGAAGCGTACTCACCTGTCCGGGTGAGCCCGGTTTATTCACCATCCCTCCGCAGCGAGACGCTTTCAACTGCCGTAGATGCGGGGCCTGGCAGTGTCTCAGAAGGGGAGGATCGTCAATACGTCGGACTCAGGCATCCTGGCGTATGCCTTCCACCGACAGGGTCAGCTCGACTTCTTTGGCCGGGCCGAGGTCGTAGTCGATGCCCCAATCTTCGAGCGCCAGCTTCGTTGTACCCTCGAAGCCTCGCCGAAAGCCGCCCCACGGGTCCTCGCCGGCACCGATCTCGGTCACGTCGATGGCGATGCCGGAGGTTCTGTCTGAACTGTGACATTGACGGATGATTTCGATGGGTCCTGGCTGTCGTAGACGAACTCGCCTTCGAAGTCGTTGAATCGGCCGTACAGCCACGAGAAGCCCATGTGCGGTATGCGAAACTGGATAAAGGCATGTGCGCCGCGCGTATCAATGACGTAGTGCTCGCGCTCGGCGGATGCGGGAGCGGGGATAGCCAATGCGCTTACCAAAAGGGTCAGGGCAAGAAAACAATAACGCATGAAAAAAATACTCCTTGGATCAAGCTACAGTATGAACCAATCGAGAGCCTAAAATAAAATGGGAGACACATGGTGGACAAAACGCGACGCAAGCCGCTGATTGCCGGAAACTGGAAAATGAACGGTTCGGCGGACATGGCGCGAGAGCTGGTCGATGCGCTTCTTGGTCACTTGCCGATCGGATCTGTCGAGATCATGGTGATTCCGCCGTTTCCGTACCTGGCGCAGATTCGGTCGAGAATCGCCGGAAATCAATTGTTGCTGGGTGCCCAGAATGTGAGCATGCATGCGGGCGGGGCATTTACCGGCGAGGTCTCGGCTGGGATGTTAGCCGATGTCGGCGTGGCCGGCGTGTTGGTCGGTCATTCCGAGCGCCGCGAGTTGTGCGGCGAAGACGACGCGCAGGTCGCGGCGAAATTCGAAGCCGTGCGGCGTGCCGGCCTAAAGCCGGTCCTGTGCATCGGCGAAACGCTGCAGCAGCGCGACGCGGGGATGGCTGAATCCAGGGTCGGAGAACAACTGGACGCGGTTCTCGAGCGCTGCGGCATCGAGGCGTTCGCGGGTGCCGCCATTGCCTACGAGCCAGTCTGGGCGATTGGCACCGGCCGGGTCGCGAGCGCATCCCAGGCCCAGCAGATTCATTCATTTGTTCGTACCCGCCTGGCAAATCACGATGCTACAATAGCGGGTCTGGTACGGATTCTTTACGGTGGCAGCATGAAGCCGGAGAATGCCTCGTCGCTTCTCGCCTGCCCTGATATCGATGGCGGACTGATCGGAGGCGCTTCGCTGAACGCGGGCCATTTCCTCGAAATCGCGAGTGCGGCGGCGAGGGCTTGATTGACCCCGCAGATGCGGAGTCAATCACGGTCGGCTTTAACGAGTCTGGTGCCGGCAAAATTCGTTGCTCCTGGAGCTCCGGTTTGTGAGGTATGAATTCGATCATTAAACGGCTGAGAAGGCCGGGTCGGAAATCTGGCGCGGAGCGGGCCACTAATCAATTGGTAATGGTATGTTTACAACGTTAATCGTATTTCAGGTCGTGGTGGCCATAGGCCTGATCGCGATCGTCCTGGTTCAACGCGGTGCCGGAGCCACCATGGGTGCGGCGTTTGGATCCGGGGCCTCGGGCACCGTCTTTGGGTCGCGCGGAGCGGGGAATTTTCTCACGCGCTCGACCGGCTGGCTCGCGGCCGGGTTTTTCGGCATCAGTCTGACGATGGCGGTGCTCGCCTCGGGCGTAGCCGAGCAGTCGTCCGTGGGCGACTCTTCAGTGACAGACCGGGCCATCGAAGCGCAGCAAGCGCAAGACGAACCGGCCGATGCAATCGACTCGGTCATCGATAATCTCGACCGTAACAGCGGCGATGATGCCGGACAGGCAGACACCGGTGACGAAGCGGGCCCCGGCCAAAGCGAACAAGCCGATGCTTCAGCTGCCGAAGGCGAGCAGGACGAGCCGTTTCCCGAGCCGCCGGTTTGAATTAACATGTTTTTTTGTCGATTTCCTGCCGAAGTGGTGGAATTGGTAGACACGCTGTCTTGAGGGGGCAGTGGCCCTAGGCCGTGCCGGTTCGAGTCCGGCCTTCGGCACCAGGAATCGATGACTCTCGCGTTACGGCGTGAGCGAAAAGGCGAAAATAGGCAGGTCGACCCTGCATGCTTTCGGGCTTTTGCGTTCGGAAGGGTCTGATTTGTAGATTTTTCACTGCCAGGCGCGCGGGACAGGCGCGTCGGGCTGCGGCATTCAAAGAGCCGGCGAAGGTCCGGCAGGAGAGCAGGAACGCCCGACATGCTGACAGAATACTTTCCGATCTTGATTTTCCTGGGGATGGCGCTTGGTATGGGCGTCGGCCTGATTGCCGCCGGCGGTATTTTGGGCCCCCGGCACCCGAATGATCAGAAACTATCCCCCTATGAGTGCGGCTTCGAGGCATTTGATGATTCGCGCATGAAATTCGACGTGCGTTTTTATCTGGTCGCAATCCTGTTCATTATTTTTGATCTAGAAATCGCGTTCCTGTTTCCGTGGGCGGTCGCGCTCGATACCATCGGCATGACCGGCCTGATCGCCATGTCGATCTTTCTTGCGGTGCTGGTGATCGGTTTTATTTATGAATGGAAAAAAGGTGCGCTGGAATGGGAATGAGTGTCGAACTGAATCAAGTTGACGACATCCTGCGCCCGGGTGCCGACAGCAATCCGCTGGTCGGACGCGGCTGGGCGACGACCAACGTCGATGCGCTGATGAACTGGGCGCGTACTGGCAGTATGTGGCCAATGACCTTCGGGCTTGCCTGTTGCGCGATCGAAATGATGCACGCCGGTGCCTCGCGCTACGACCTTGATCGCTTCGGCGTGGTTTTTCGGCCGAGCCCGAGACAGTCCGACGTGATGATCGTCGCCGGAACTCTTTGCAACAAGATGGCCCCGGCGCTGCGCAAGGTCTACGATCAGATGCCGGACCCTAAATGGGTGATTTCGATGGGTTCCTGCGCAAACGGGGGCGGCTATTACCACTATTCCTACGCGGTCACGCGCGGCTGCGACCGGATCGTTCCGGTCGACATCTATGTGCCTGGATGTCCGCCGTCGGCAGAACAGCTCGTGTACGGCATCATCCAGCTACAGAAAAAAATCCGACGCACCAGCACCATTATGGCTCCGGCAGCAGCATGACCAGCTTCAGCGAACGAAATCAACCGTTGGTCAGGCGACTGGAATCGCTGCTCGGCGAGCGCCTGGTCCGGCTCGACCAAATCCGGGGGCAGTTGGTGGCCCAGATTACGCCGCGCAACTGGCTGGAGGCCTGCCAAACGCTGCGCGATGCTGAGGAACTGGAGTTCGACACACTCATTGATCTATGCGGCGTCGATTACCTTGGCTACAGCGATGCCGAATGGGAAACAGCACAAGCAACTTCCTCGGGGTTCTCGCGCGGCGTTGACGAACTCGGGCCGGGACGTTTCGACTGGGCCCATCGGCCCGAGGCCGAACAAATCCCCAATCGGTTTTCCGTGGTTGTGCACCTGTTGTCGACCCGTCGCAACCATCGGCTGCGGCTGCACTGCCACCCGGACGAATCCGATTTTCCGACCCTGCCGAGCCTGGTCGACCTTTGGAGTTCAGCCAACTGGTACGAGCGCGAAGCATTCGATCTGTTTGGTATCGTGTTCGAAGGTCATCCGGATCTGCGCCGGATCATGACCGATTACGGTTTCATCGGCCATCCGTTCCGCAAGGACTTTCCGCTGATCGGCAATGTCACCGTCCGCTACGATGAAGAACGCCGCCGTGTGGTCTATGAGCCCACCGAGATCGAGCCGCGCGTGCTGGTGCCGCGTGTAATCCGTCACGACTCGCGCTATGTTGGCGACCAGCTTGATCGCAGGGAGGCGCCCAATGGCTGAGATCCGCAACTACACCCTCAATTTTGGCCCCCAGCATCCGGCCGCGCACGGCGTTTTGCGGCTGATTCTTGAAATGGACGGAGAAGTGGTCCAGCGCGCCGATCCGCACATCGGCCTGCTGCATCGGGCGACCGAGAAGCTGGCCGAATCCAAGCCGTTCAATCAGTCGATCGGCTATATGGACCGGCTCGATTATGTTTCGATGATGTGCAGTGAACACGCCTATGTGCGGGCCATCGAGCAACTGCTCGAGATCGAGCCGCCCGAGCGGGCGCAATGGATACGCACGCTGTTCGATGAAATTACCCGCATCCTGAATCACTTGATGTGGGTCGGTGCCAATGGTCTGGATCTGGGCGCGATGACCCTGTTTTTATACGCCTTCCGCGAGCGCGAAAATCTGCTCGATTGCTACGAGGCGGTCAGCGGTGCGCGCATGCATGCAACCTATTATCGTCCGGGTGGCGTCTACCGCGATCTGCCGGCCGAAATGCCCAAGGTCGCCGAGAGCCGCTTCCGCAAGGCATCGGATGTCAAGCGCCTGAACCAATGGCGCGAGGGCTCAATGCTCGATTTTCTCGATGCCTTCATGATCGACTTTTTCGATCGCGTCGACGACTATGAAACCCTGCTGACCGACAACCGCATCTGGAAGCAGCGCAACGTAGGAATCGGCGTCGTTTCTCCCGAACGCGCGCGCCAGCTTGGGTTTACCGGGCCGATGCTGCGCGGTTCGGGTGTCGCCTGGGATTTGCGCAAAAAACAGCCCTACGCCAAGTATCGGGAAGTGGATTTCGACATTCCGGTCGGCGTAAACGGTGACTGCTACGACCGCTATCTGGTGCGCATCGAGGAAATGCGCCAGTCGGCCCGGATCTGTCAGCAGTGCATCGGCTGGCTTCGCGACCATGAAGGTGCCGTCATGAGCGGCAATTACAAGGTTGCGCCGCCTTCGCGTGTGGAGATGAAAGACGACATGGAAGCGCTGATTCACCACTTTAAGTTATTCACCGAAGGCTATTGCGTACCCGAAGGCGAAACCTACGCGGCGGTCGAGGCCCCCAAGGGCGAATTTGGCTGTTACATGATTTCCGACGGTGCCAACAAGCCGTTTCGCGTACACTTGCGCGCCCCGGGATTTGCCCACCTGGCCTCGATGGATGAAATGGCGCGCGGTCACATGCTGTCCGACGTGGTTGCGATTATTGGGAGCCAGGATATTGTGTTTGGAGAGATCGACCGATGACCGGATTTCGACTCAGGGCTACTGCGCGACTCGCGGACGCTGTCCGGCGGTGCTCGGAATCCTCATGTACAACCACGTACACTGCGGTTCCTGCGCTCCGGCGGCCACCGACCACGAGCCGCTCGCGACGCCCTGAGCCGAAATCCGGAATTTTTTCGAGGGCTGTTGCGCGACTCGCGGACGGTGTCCGGCGGTGCTCGGAATCCTCATGTACAACAACCACGTATCCATGCGTGAAACGCCTGCCAGGAGTTGTTCATGCAAATTCATGAATCGCCGGCGAGCGGCAAGGCCGAGCTGCTCTCGGAGCGGTCAAGGGCCGCCATTGATCACTGGAAGTCCAAGTTTCCGGAAGGTATCGAAGGGCGGCGCTCGGCCTTGATCCAGTCGCTGGTCGCAGCGCAGCAGCAAAACGGCGGCTATCTAACCAGCGATTTGATGGATGCTGTCGCCGACTATCTTCAATTGCCGCCGGTTTGGGTCTACGAAGTTGCGACATTTTACTCGATGCTCGAAACCCGCCCGGTCGGACGAAACTCGATATCGATTTGTACGAATGTCTCGTGCATGCTTTGCGGTGCCGACAAGGTCGTGGATCATGTCGAGAAAAAGCTCGGTATCAAGATGGGCGAGTCCACCGAAGATGGCCGCATCTTTCTCAAAATCGAGGAAGAGTGCGTTGCCGCTTGTGTCGGCGCACCGATGATGATCGTCAACGGTCATTACCACGAAAACCTGACCGGGGAAAAAATCGATCAAATCCTTGAGTCGCTGAAATGATCGTCTGTCGCTGCAACAACGTTGACGTGGATGACAAGCACATAAAGACAGCTGGGTCGCGTGCGCAGGCGAACCCTCGATGGCTGGGCTTGGTGTGCAGAAGCCGGATATCGGAAGCGCCTTTTGAATGGCGTGAATGGGCGTCGATTGGCGCTGATAAACAGCACTAAAATGGATTCGGACATGGCAAATCACAACGTTTGTTTTACCCATCTGGACGAGCCCGAGTGCTGGTCGCTGGATGCATACAAACGCCACGGTGGATATCAGGCCTGGAAGAAGATTCTGGCCGAAAAGACGGCGCGCGAAGATATCATCGAGGAAGTCAAGAAGTCATCGCTTCGGGGCCGCGGAGGTGCCGGGTTTCCGACCGGCCTTAAATGGTCGTTTATGCCGCGTTCGGCACCGGGGCAGAAATATCTGCTGTGCAATTCCGACGAGTCCGAGCCGGGCACCTGCCACGATCGGGATATCCTGCGCTTCAATCCGCACGCGGTGATCGAGGGTATGGCCATCGGCTGTCACGCCATGGGTGCCACAATCGGTTACAACTATCTGCGAGGCGAGTTTCACCACGAGCCGTTCGAGCGCTTCGAGGCGGCGCTCAAGGAGGCCTATGAAGCCGGCTATCTTGGACGCGACATTCAGGGCTCCGGGATTGACGTTGACCTCTACACCGTGCTTGGTGCCGGTGCCTACATTTGTGGCGAAGAGACAGCCTTGATGGAGTCGCTGGAGGGCAAGAAGGGCCTGCCGCGCTTTAAGCCGCCGTTTCCGGCCAATTTCGGCATCTACGGTAAGCCGACCACCATCAACAATACCGAGACGCTGGCCTCGGTACCGGCCATCATGCGCAACGGCGCGGAGTGGTTTCTCGAGCTGGGCAAGCCCAATAACGGCGGGCCGAAGATTTTTTCGGTATCCGGACATGTTTCAAAGCCCGGAAACTTCGAGGTGCCGTTGGGCACGCCGTTTTCCAGCCTTATCGAAATGGCGGGCGGCATGCGCAATGGAAACGCGCTGAAGGGCGTCATCCCCGGCGGCTCGTCAATGCCGGTTCTGCCGGCCGGGATTATGGAATCGATCACCATGGATTACGACGCGTTGCAGAAAGCCGGTTCGGGACTCGGGTCGGGCGCTGTGATCGTGATGGATGAAACAACCTGCATGGTTTCTACATGCACGCGAATCGCGCGCTTTTACTATGCAGAATCGTGCGGCCAATGCACGCCCTGCCGCGAGGGTACTGGCTGGATGTATCGTGTGCTCAAGCGAATTACCGAAGGCCGGGGCCGGAGCGAGGACATCGACCTTCTGGCATCTGCCGCCGGCCAAATCGAGGGCCATACGATTTGCGCATTCGGCGAAGCGGCGGCCTGGCCGGTGCAGGGCTTTCTGCGTCACTTTCGGCACGAGTTCGAATACTTCATCGAGAACAAGCGCTCGATCGTCGCCGAGAAATTGGGTGCCGCAGCATGATCGATCGGGTTAACAGGTTCTGTGGCTAAAACGGTTTTTTCTGGAACACGATATGGCAACGATTGAAGACAAAGACGTCGAGCTTGTGACCATCGAGGTCGATGGCCGCGCGCTTGAGGCGCGCAAGGGTGAGATGATCATCCAGGTCACGGATCGGGCCGATATCGAGATCCCGCGGTTTTGCTATCACCACAAACTGACGATTGCGGCCAACTGCCGCATGTGCCTTGTGGACGTGGAGAAGGCACCCAAGCCACTACCGGCCTGCGCGACGCCGGTCGCCGAAGGCATGAAGGTCTTTACGCGCTCACGCCGTGCGGTTGACGCCCAGCGCGGCGTGATGGAATTCCTGTTAATCAACCACCCGCTCGACTGTCCGATATGTGACCAGGGCGGCGAATGCGAGCTGCAAGACCTGGCGATGGGCTACGGCCGCTCGATTTCGCGCTTCACCGAGCGCAAGCGCGTGGTCAAGGACAAAAATCTCGGTCCGCTGATCTCCACCGATATGACCCGCTGCATCCACTGTACCCGTTGCGTGCGCTTTCTGGAGGAAATTGCGGGTACCGCTGAGCTCGGCGGGGTCGGGCGCGGCGAAAATACCGAGATCTCGACCTTCATCGAGCGCAACATCGACTCTGAACTGTCTGGAAACATCATCGATCTCTGCCCGGTCGGCGCATTGACCAACAAGCCCTTCCGCTTCTCTGCACGCCCCTGGGAGATGTCGGCGCGGCCTTTCATTGGCACGCACGACTGCGTCGGTTCGAACCTGTACTACCACGTCTACCGTGGTGGCAGCATCATGCGCGCCGTCCCCAGCGATAACGAGCGCATCAACGAGTGCTGGATCTCCGATCGTGATCGCTACAGTCATTTTGGCCTGGCGGCTAATGATCGCCTGACCGCACCGCGCATCAAACTTGACGGACAATGGCAGGAGGTCGACTGGGATCAAGCCATTGAGCATGCCTGCGCCCTGCTCAACAAGGTCGTGACCCAGCATGGTGCCGAGCAGATCGGGGTGTTAGCTTCGCCGCGCGCAACCAGCGAGGAGCATTTTCTGTTGCGGCGCATGGCCGAACAACTCGGGACGCCCAACCTGGACCATCGGCTACGGCTGCTCGACGACCGCGACCCGCGCCTGGGTGCCGCGGCACTGGACCGGCCGATGCACGATCTTTCGCGCGCCGATGCAGTTTTCCTGATCGGTAGTTATCTGCGTCACGATCAACCCATTTTGAACCAGCGGGTGCGCTCGGCATGGCGCGCCAACAAGGCCGCAATCATGGATCTGAACCCGATCGCGTGGTCGTTTCCGTTCGACTTTGCTCGACGCCTGATCGTCGCGCCGCAGAACATGGTTGAGACCTTGGCCCGGGTCGCCCGGGCGGCATTCGAACTCAAGCAGGCCGATTTCCCCGATTCGGCGCTCGGTCGTTTCATCGAACAACGCCAGCCCGATTCGGCCTCCAGTGATATCGCCGCCCGGCTGGACCAGGCCAACGATGGTTTTGTGCTGGTCGGCGATCAGGCCCTGTTTCATCCTGACGCCAGCCAACTGCGCGCGCTGGCCGAGGAAATTGCCCGGCTGCTGGACGTTGCACTGATGATCCTGCCAGCTCCAGCCAACAGCGAAGGTGCCCGGCAGGCCGGCATGTTGCCCGGCGAGGGTGGCATGTCGAGCGTGCGCCAGTTGACGGAGGGCCGCAAAGCGTATGTTCTGTACGACCTCGAGCCCGAATTTGATATCGCGAATCCGGCCGCCGGCAGTCGCGCGCTGGCCGGGGCCGAAGCCGTGATCTCGTTGTCGACCCATGCTTCGGAAAAGCTTCTCGAACACGCCGATGTGCTGCTGCCGTTGGCGGCAATACCCGAGAGCGACGGCAGCTATGTCAACGCCGATGGCCAGGCCCAATGGCTCCAGGCCGTGACGCGGCCGCCGGGGCTGGCGCATGCTGGCTGGAAGATTCTCCGGCTGCTCGGCGGCAGGCTTTCGCTCGACGGTTTCGGCTTTACTGAACTGGCCGAGGTTTCGCGGATGCTCGAAGAGGCCCCTGCGCGACATCCCGGCAGCATTGATATCGAATGGCCCGAGCCGGCCGAGGTCGCCACGCTTTGGCGGGCCGGACCCGTACCGATTTACAACGGTGATGCGCTCGTGCGGCGGGCCCAAGCATTGCAACAAACCAATCATGCCGAGACGGGCTTCATCGAGCTGAATCCGGCCACGGCAGAAGCACTAAAGTTGGAGCAGGGCGCGCGCGCGCGCGTGAGTCAATGCGGCATTGAAACCAGCCTTTCGACCCGACTCGAACCGGCGGTGCCGCCGGGCACGGTCTGGCTGCCGGCCGCGACGCCGGAGTCAAGCCGTCTCGGCCCGGCCTGGGGTCCGATTGAAGTGGAGCGAGGCCAATGATGGATTCAATGCTGGACCTGGCATGGATTGTGATGAAGATCACGATGATTCTGATTCCGCTGACACTCGCGGTTGCTTACTTTACGTACGCCGAGCGCAAGATCATCGGCTATATGCAGTCGCGTGTTGGGCCCAATCGGGTTGGCCCGTGGGGGCTCTTCCAGCCTTTTGCCGACGTCTTCAAACTGCTGCTCAAGGAAATCATCATCCCGGCCAAGGCAAACAAGGTGTTGTTCGTCATTGCCCCGATCATGACCCTGGTGCCGGCGTTCACGGCCTGGGCCGTGGTCCCATTTGCCGACGGCTGGGTGCTGGCCGATATTGATGCCGGGTTGTTGTACGTGCTGACCATGTCGTCGCTGGGTGTCTACGGCGTGATCATTGGCGGCTGGGCTTCCAACTCGAAATATGCCTTCCTGGGCTGTCTGCGCTCGGCGGCGCAAATCGTCTCCTATGAAATCGCGATGGGCTTTGCTCTGGTCGGTGTCATCATTCTGTCCGGCAGTCTGAACCTGACCGCGATCGTCGATGCTCAGGCGGGCGGCCTGCTGAGCTGGTTCTGGCTGCCGCTGCTGCCACTGTTTGTAGTGTTTTTCATCTCTGGCGTCGCAGAAACCAATCGTGCACCGTTTGATGTCGCCGAGGGCGAGTCGGAAATCGTGGCCGGTTTTCACGTTGATTATTCCGGCGCTGCGTTCTCATTGTATTTCCTGGCCGAATACGCCAACATGATTTTGATCTCTGTACTCACAACGCTGTTGTTCTTCGGCGGTTGGTACAGCCCGTTCGCGGGGATTCCAATTCTCGGCGAAGCCGGCTTTCACTGGTGGGCGATCAAGACCTTGGGCTTCATGTTTCTGTTCCTGTGGTTTCGCGCGACTTTTCCGCGCTACCGCTACGACCAGATTATGCGGCTGGGCTGGAAAGTCTTTATTCCCATAACCATAGTCTGGATTCTGGTCGCTGCGGGTTTGCGGGTGGCCGGGTTCTACGGAGGCTGAACATGCAAGCGATTCGCCACTACTTTCATTCGCTGATGCTGCTTGAGCTGTTCAAGGGTCTCAACCTGACGTTTCGCCATTTACGTCAACCCAAGTTTACGCTGGCTTATCCGGAGGAGAAAACGCCCAAGTCGCCACGTTATCGCGGCTTGCACGCACTCAGGCGCTATCCCAATGGCGAAGAGCGCTGCATTGCCTGCAAATTATGCGAGGCGGTTTGCCCGGCGCTTGCGATTACCATCGACTCGACCCGGCGCGAAGATGGATCACGTCGCACTACGCGCTATGAAATCGATATGTTCAAGTGCATCTATTGCGGTTTCTGCGAAGAGTCCTGCCCGGTCGACTCGATCGTCGAAACCGACTTTACCGAATATCATTTCGAGCAGCGCGGCGAGCAAATCGTCGACAAGCAGCAGCTGCTGGCATTGGGCGACCGTTTCGAAGACCAGATCGCGGCTGCGCGTGCCAAGGATGCAGCGTACCGCTAATTGCCGCCACCCGGCCCGACACATGACGAGCAGATGATTGAATATGCCGATTATTGAACTGGTTTTTTACACATTTGGGACCGTTTTGACGCTCTCGGCCCTAAGCGTGATCACATCGCGCAATCCGATTTACTCGGTATTGTTCCTGGTGCTATCATTTTTTTCAGCAGCTTGTATCTGGCTGCTGCTGGAAGCCGAGTTTCTGGCCATCACGCTGGTTTTGGTCTACGTCGGTGCCGTGATGGTTCTGTTCCTGTTCGTGATCATGATGCTTGACCTAAACCTGGAAAAACTCAAGTCCGGTTTCGCGCGCTACCTGCCGGTCGGCATTCTGGTCGCGCTGGCGATGGCGGCCCAATTATTCATCCTGATCTGGGCGCGTGGCACGCGCGCGCAGGTTCTCGAATATACAAGCAGCGATGAGCGCGGTAATACCCGAATGCTGGGCGAATTGCTGTATTCCGAGTACCTGTACCCGTTCGAGATTGCCGGTTTCATCTTGCTGGTCGCGATCGTCGCGGCAATTTCGCTGACTCACCGCCGCCGACCCGAAACCAAATATCAGGATCCGGCGATCCAGTCGCGAATCCGTCGCGATGAGCGTGTGCGGCTGGTTCGCATGGATTCCGAAGGGGAGGGCAGTTGACATGCTGACTCTGGCTCATTTCTTGACACTCGGCGCCATTCTGTTCTCAATCGGTGTTGCCGGAGTGTTTCTGAACCGCAAAAACATCATCATCCTGTTGATGTCCATCGAGCTGCTGCTGCTCGCGGTCAACATGAACTTTGTCGCCTTCTCGAAGTTTCTCGGCAACATGGATGGGCAGGTCTACGTGTTTTTCATCCTGACTGTGGCGGCCGCCGAGGCGGCTATTGGTCTGGCCATCCTCGTCGTGCTGTTCAGGAACAGACAGACGATCAACGTCGAAGACATCGAGGAATTGAAAGGCTGATTCGGCACCAGCGGCGGCGCGGGCAAACGCTCGACCGCTAAACGATGCCGCCGGACCGCGGCAGACAGCAAGTCGCCGGCCGTGCCATGGGCACCCGGCACCAGAACCGAGCCGCCCAACGGGTGGTTAGGCAGAGCATTTAGAATAATAATCGCGATCAGGAACCGGATTTTAATAGTGGATATAAAGACAATATTGCTGCTCATCCCCCTGTTGCCGCTGACCGGCAGCGCGATCGCGGGCCTGTTGCGGCATCAGGTTGGACGAGCCGGTGCGCACTGGATCACCATCCTGGCGGTCGCCGGCTCGTTTGGTCTTTCAGCAGTCGTGGCATGGCAGGTCTTCACAACCGACTGGGAGGTGCTGAACTACACCGTCTATACCTGGGCGATCGTTGACGGGATCACCTTCGAGGTCGGGTTTCTGGTCGACTCCCTGAGCGCCCTGATGATGGTCGTCGTGACCTTCGTGTCTTTGATGGTGCATATCTACACCGTAGGTTATATGCGCGAAGACGATGGCTACCAGCGCTTTTTCTCGTATATCAACCTGTTCACCTTTGCCATGCTGATGCTGGTCATGGCCAATAATTTCCTGCAGTTGTTCTTCGGCTGGGAGGCCGTCGGGCTGGTTTCCTATTTGCTAATCGGGTTCTGGTTTCGCAGGGAATCGGCTGTCAAGGCCAATCTAAAGGCCTTTTTGGTCAATCGCGGCGGTGATTTTGGTCTGATTCTCGGTCTGGCGGCAATCCTGATGTACATGGTCTCGCTTGATTATTACGAAGTGTTTGCCGCAGCCCCGGATGTGGCCGGAGCGACCATGAGCATTTTTGGCGGTGCCGAATGGTCGGTCATGACGTTTATCTGCATCTGTCTGTTCATCGGTGCAATGGGTAAGTCGGCCCAGGTTCCGCTGCATGTCTGGCTGCCCGATTCAATGGAAGGCCCGACCCCGATTTCGGCCCTGATTCACGCCGCCACCATGGTCACCGCCGGTATTTTCATGGTCGCGCGTCTTTCGCCGCTGTATGAACTGTCGACCACGGCCCTGGCCATGCACCACAAGCAGGACATGCGCGAGATGGGGGGGCTGGGCCGGATCATGCCGATCACGGCGGTAACCGCGTGGGTCGGTTCGCTGGCGCTGATCGGATTCCCGTTCTTCTCCGGCTTCTTTTCCAAGGATCTGATCATCGAATCGGTCAAGGTGTCCGATCTTGCCGGTGCCGGTTTCGCGACCTTTGCGGTGTATGCCGGTGTGGTCGTGACGGCCTTATATACCTTTCGCATGCTGTATTTGACCTTCCACGGTAAATCAAGGGTCGAGCGTGAAACCCTTGCGCATGCACAGGAGTCGCCATGGGTGGTTACGCTGCCACTGATTCTGCTGGCGATCCCGTCGCTGTTGATCGGCTGGCTTACGGTCGAGCCGCTGCTGTTCAGCGGCGCGCTGTCGGATGCCATCCAGGTCGCCCCCGAGCGCGATCCGCTGGTTGCAATCGGCCAGCACTTCCACGGTGCCACGGCGTTCGCGCTGCACGGCTTTGTTACACCGGTGTTCTGGCTGGCGATGCTGGGTGTGGGCATTGCGACCTGGATCTACCTGTTCAGTCCGTCGGTTGCCGCGACAATCAAATCGCGCCTGCACCCGTTGTGGACCATTCTGGACCGCAAGTACGGTTTCGATGCGTTCTACCAGCATGTCATCGCCGGCGGCGGCCTGAAACTTGCCGGGCTGTTTTCCCGTCGCGGCGACGGCATGATCATCGATGGCTGGCTGGTGCACGGTACGGCCCGCTTGATCGGCGTGGCATCTCAGCGCTGCCTGGCAGCCTTCGCCTTGACGTTGCTTGCCCTGGCCGGCTTCGAGGGTGGTACAGCCGCCATGCAGTTTTCGGAAAAAACGGTCTGGATCAAGGCATTTGAAATCCACTATCACCTGGCGGTCGACGGCCTGTCGTTGCCGCTGATTGCGTTGACTGCGCTGACGACCTTGATCGTGGTGATAGCCGGCTGGACGATCACCGACCGTGTCAGCCAGTACATGGCCGCGTTCCTGATCCTGTCGGGCTTGATGAGCGGCATGTTTGCGGCCATGGACGCGATGTTGTTTTACGTGTTCTTCGAGGCCACGCTGGTGCCAATGTTCCTGATCATCGGCATCTGGGGTGGCCCCAACCGAATCTTTGCCACCATCAAGTTTTTCCTGTTCACCTTTTTGGGTTCGGTCTTCATGCTGGTCGGTCTGATTTGGCTTTACTTGCAGGCCGGCAGCTTTGCTGTAAGCGACCTGCATGCACTGCCGCTTTCACTGGAGGCACAGGTCTGGATTTTCCTGGCCTTTCTGATTGCTTTTGCGGTCAAGGTGCCGATGTGGCCCGTGCATACCTGGCTGCCGGACGCGCACGTCGAGGCACCGACCGGCGGCTCGGTGGTGCTGGCCGCGGTGATGCTCAAGATCGGCGCCTACGGCCTGGTGCGTTATTCGTTGCCAATCGCACCGGATGCTGCCAGCGTGCTGGACTGGCTGATGATCGGCCTGTCGCTGGTTGCGATTGTCTACATCGGTTTCGTCGCCCTGGCGCAGCGCGACATGAAGCGTCTGATCGCCTACAGTTCGATTTCGCATATGGGGTTTGTCACGCTCGGCCTGTTCCTGGCTTTTGCAATTGCCGACAACACCGGCGAAATCTCCGGCGCGGCCATGGGTATCAGCGGGGCCATGGTCCAGATGATTTCACATGGCTTTACCTCCGGTGCCATGTTCCTGGCCGTCGGCGTGCTCTATGATCGCGTTCACAGTCGCGAGATTTCGGCCTACGGCGGGGTGGCCAACACCATGCCTTGGTTTGCGATGTTTGCCGTACTGTTCTTCATGGCCAATTCCGGCTTGCCGGGAACCAGCGGTTTCGTTGGCGAGTTCATGGTGATCCTGGCCGCATTCAAGGCCAACTTCTGGTTCGCGTTTTTGGCAGCGCTGACGCTGATTCTCGGTGCCTCCTACAGCCTGTGGTTGGTTAAGCGCGTATTTTACGGCGAAGTTGCAAACAACGCGGTGGCCGAGTTGCGCGACCTCGACGCGCGCGAGTGGACCGTCATGGTCATCCTTGCGTTGTTGACGCTGGGCCTGGGCCTATACCCCTATCCGCTGCTTGAAATGATGGAACCCTCCGTGGCCAACCTGGTTGACCACATCACTACAACGAAGATCAATTGATGAGCTTTTCAGAACTTCAACTGGCGCTGCCGGAAATCTTCATTGCGACCATGGCTTGCGTGGTGTTGGTCGCCGATCTGTTCGTCAGTGAGCAACGGCGCGGTCTGACCCATTCGCTTGCCGTGCTGGCGCTGGCGTTTGCCGGCATCATCACCCTGCGCATGATGATGCCGGCCGGAGAATCGCTGACGGCGTTCAGCGAGACTTTCATTCGCGACCGTTTCGGCGACGTCCTGAAACTGTTCAGCTACATCATCCTGATTGCGGTCTTTGTCTACGCCAAGCATTTCCTGCGCGCGGCCGGGCTGTTCAAGGGCGAGTTCTACTCGCTTAGCCTGTTTGCATTGCTGGGTGTGATGATCATGGTGTCGGCCGCCAGCATGCTGACGCTCTATCTTGGTCTTGAACTGCTGGCGCTTTCAAGCTACGCACTGGTCGCGCTGAACCGTGATTCGGCGCTTGGCTCGGAGGCTGCCATGAAGTTCTTCATTCTGGGCTCGCTGGCCTCCGGCATTTTGTTGTACGGCATGAGCCTGATTTATGGAGCGACCGGAACACTGGAACTCAGCGCGGTTTCGGCCGCGCTCAAGGGCGCGGCGACCGATAACCTGATGCTGGCCTTTGGCTTGGCATTCCTGGTTGTCGGCATTGCCTTCAAGCTCGGTGCCGTTCCGTTTCACATGTGGCTGCCCGATGTGTACCAGGGCGCGCCGGTGGCGGTGACACTGTTGATTTCTTCTTTGCCCAAGCTGGGTTACCTTGCGCTCGCGATCCGGCTGCTCGAAGACGGCATGTCGGGGCTACATACCGACTGGCAGGCAATGTTGGTGGTGTTGGCCGCGCTGTCAATGATTTTGGGTAACGTGGTTGCGATTGCGCAATCGAATATCAAGCGCATGCTGGCCTATTCGACCATTTCGCACGTCGGCTTTATCCTCATGGGCGTGCTCGCTGCAAGTGCCGCAGGCTACGCTGCGGCCATGTTCTACACCATTGTTTACGCGATGATGTCGGCCGGGGCGTTCGCGGTTGTCATCCTGCTTTCCAGCAACGGTATCGAGGCCGAGAACATCGACGACTTCAAAGGTCTGGCCAAGCGCAGCCCCTGGTATGCGCTGATGATGCTGATGATCATGTTCTCGCTGGCCGGTATTCCGGTATTTGTTGGTTTCTTCGCCAAATGGCAGGTAATCGCCGCGGCCGTCGAGGCCGGCTTCACCGGGCTTGCAATACTGGCCGTCGTCACCGCCGTGATTGGCGCGTTCTACTACCTGCGAATCGTCAAGCTGATGTACTTCGACGATCCCGAGCGCACCGAACCGGTGACCGCACCGGTCGACTTCCGCGCAGTGCTGTCGTTGAACGGATTGGCCATGCTCGGGCTCGGTCTGTTTTCCGGCGGCCTGATCAGCCTTTGCATCAGTGCATTCAGTTGATGTGCGGCTGGCCGCAACATTATTCAGAGCGTACCTGGCGGGTTGTTGCCAGCTGCTGGTAGCGGCGGTTCAGCTGTTCGATCTGTTGGCGAAGGCGTTCGAGCGAGCCACGATTGTCGATCACATCGTCGGCCCGTTCCAGGCGCTGTCGGCGACTGGCCTGGGCCGTGAGCGTGGCTTCGGCCTGTGCGCGATCGACGCCGTCTCGAGCCACGACGCGATTAATCTGCAACTGTTCGGGAACATCAACCACCAGCACCCGGTCGGCTTCCTCGAACAGGCCAGATTCGACCAGCAAGGGCACGACCAATAATACGTAAGGCGAGTTTGAATCCGCAATCCGGCAGCGCGCCGCAGCCGCGATCAACGGGTGCAGGATCGCCTCCAGACGCCGTCGCGCGTCAGCGTCGGAAAACACGATCTCGCGTAGCGCACGACGGTCGAGTTCACCGTTTTCGTCGATCACTTGACTGCCGAATTCAGCAC
>JAIVHD010000090.1:6316-11535 GCA_020201235.1 Lysobacteraceae bacterium | reverse complement strand
ATTATAGACAGACCGACAAACCTGGCCATTTCGCCGCCGGTCATAGTGCCATCGATTACATCGAGGCTCCCTTTTGCGATAACAATACCGATTGCACTAAAAGTTAAAATCGTAAGAGCTGCGTTCATCATGGCTCGCCACCTGCGTAGGCCGCGATAATAGCCGAATGCAGTTTCTACCCGATCTGAAAAGTTCCCCATCTCTAGTGCTTCCTGGCCAAAAATACGAATGCTCGACAGAGTCTCGTAGCTTTCAGTAGCTTTGGCAAGCACTCGCCCGGTGGCATCCTGGGCAGCTCTGGACATGCGCGCCACCCTTCGTCCAAGATAAAATAGCACACCAAGTAAAATGGGAATGATCAGCAGTGTTAAAGCCAACAATTTCACGTTGGTATAAATTAAGAGTGCGATACCACCTATAAGTAATACCGTATTACGAATCAGTATCGATAATTTCGATCCGACAAGACTTTCAATAACCACTGTGTCGGCGCTGATACGACTGGCTAAATCTCCGGCCTGACGTTCTTCAAAAAACTCGATCGGGCACCGCATGGTATTGGCAAATATCGCCTTCCGGAGATCAGCTCCTACGCGATCTCCGAGAACAGACATAATATAAAATCGCCATGCCGAGCTAAGTCCTACGACAAGGATTATAAAAAACAAGACGATCAGCCGGGTTCCGAATTTGTCCAGTTGCTCTTCGATATACAGGACATCGATGGTAGTGCCCAAATACCACGGCAATGCAAGAGCTCCAATGGAGGCCAGAAAAAGCGCGAAAAGACCGATTACCCCCAATCTCCAATGAGGTCTCAGAAAGCGGCCGACAATGCTCCACAAATCATCTCCTCCGGCATGTTCGGTATTGTTTTTCATACTTTTCCCAGTAGTGTAACTAGTGTACCTCGTCACTAATCTCATAACATTCAGAGCGTGACTGAGTCGACAGTGCAAATCGCGACTTGCGGTGAATGGCAAGCCCATCACAAGGACCGGAACGCAGCAATTTCGACTCAGACGCACTCCCAAAGGACGAGCCGAAAAAAGCTCATCTAGGGCGTTAGGGGTCTCGGAATGGCAATAAGCATTCCCGGCATTTTGCCGATCTTATGAGCGTGTTCACGCAATTTGATGGTGGTGTTTTCAGTTTACCTGATGGGGCATGACGAGATCGTCGCCCCGTTCATTGACGCGGGGCGGCGTGGTGTTGGCTAGAACGGCAGCGGATCGTTGAAGGGGGCTTGGTCGGGCGGTGGTTCCGGGATGCCAGGCAGGTGTTGCTGCTGGTGGTTTCGGGGGAGGGCCGGGTAGCAGTCGGTCTCTAACCGCTCGACCAGCTAGTAGAGTGAGCAGAGCGTGGTTTGGCCTGTTAGAAGTCGACGGTGATGGGGTGGACGGTGAGTTCGGTCAGATTTCTCATGGTGGTCTCCTTAATCAGGCCCGCTTGCGGGCACTGGTTGGTTTTGGGTTCCCTGTGTGTCAACATCCAGTCCAACAGCTCCTGATCGGTTTTATTTGTAACATTCAGGGCGCTCATGGAGTGAAAAACTGTCTGATTTGAATGAAGTCATCACCGATCCACGACTCGGCGGAGATATTCGATAAATGTCCAAGTGGTTATCTCGATCAGTCGACACCTACCTGGCTTGCCCAACCAGATTAACTTCATTTAGGTCAAAATCATTGAGACGACCAAAGCTGGAAAGGATCACACAACCAGGAATAGTTTCTTTTTTCTTATATCGGCAATCTACTATAAAACCGACATAATATTCTTCCTTTGTTAACGTTATTGAACAAATGGACTCATCTTCCGCACAAGACCGCATAGCGAAACATCCCTTATACCGCCCATTTTCTTCGGGTAACTCAACCCAACCATCTTTACCCAGAGAGGCAACCATTGAACAGATCAAACTTGCTGACTGGCGACTATTTCCTTCGCGGTAAAAGTCACTTCTCTCTCTAACTAGACCAAGAAGACCAACTCGTCCAACATGTGATTCGAAAGGCGCTGTTCCAATCAATTCTATAGCGCTTAGGTAATCGAAATAACATTCATTTTTATAACATCCTGATAACATCATCATACAAGCTGAAACGACCAACCATTTACCCACAGCACTCGTCCTCAGGCCCCGGTTTGTTGCAAATGCAGCCATCCCCCATTTCAGGATCACTGCTGGCACCACCAGCTCCGGAAAAAACATACGCCCAGTAGCGGTGTGACTTCTCCTTGAAAGATCGGCCGCAAAGTCTTATGCCGGCGCTCTGCCTGCCCAATTGCTTCGGCCACATGCCTCTCATTCGGCACACTGCAATGCAGACAAAACCTCTTCAATATATGTATTTCTGTGAAGCCCTTTATAAGCGCTCTGAATAACTCTCAGCCTATCGCCAAGAATACGTGCCCCTACACATTCGTCTTGATTCAACTCTCTTGCCGTTGCCATAACCTGAATAACTGAAAGCTTTTCATCTAAATTTCTCAAACTAGCCACTTTGGCTTTCTCTGACTTTCCCTGCACTAAAAGAGCTGACACTTTAGCCAGATCCATGGATTCCCATATCAGCACATTCAAATCTCGATCAATCATCCCGGTTACGTGTCTCCGGACATCAAAACCAGCACCAAAAATAAATCCCGTACCGAAACATAATAATGCAAATAAAACAATAATACTTGAAGACCTAAACGACGGTTTTTCGAACTTAAGTATACTTTTCATAAACAAACCCTGCATATTCTTTCAGCTTGCTTATTGCATTCGACCTGGTCTAAAAAACAGTTGATTTGGCTCCCCACTCCATAGCCCCCACAAAATGCTGTGCACGCGGTAAATTCTGGCCAACCACCTTTAGCCGCAGCCGCAATGCAAAGAACCGTCTCTCACCAATTAAAGACAAATGAACAGGCCGTGCTTCTACTAGGATCGGCTACCTTGGCCAAGCGATCGGTCGCGTCCTATTCCTCGACCGTGATGCGGACGTAAACACTACTCTCCGAGCTGTTTTATCCGGCAGTCTATGCAACTGCTGGGCTCGCATTTTGTTGAAACGTAACGCATTAAAATTATATATAAAACCAGAACACCCGAAGTTGGAATTACTATCTTTTCTATTTCTGCGGACGCTTTACCAAATATTTCCAGACCACTAACTAAATAGTCAATCAAAAGATAGCTGGGCATCATAAACGAAATCATCAATAGCCGACTTCTTTCATATGTTCTTCGTCTTAGAAAAAGAGCCGATGCGGTGATGCAAAACATCCCAATAAAGGCTGGAAAAATAATTGATATCCAAGTCTGAATACAATATATTTGCGTTCCAGATCCACTTAAAACCAAGAGAACAACGGATATGCACAATAATCCGTAAGCGATCTGCAAGTATGCGATGCCGGAACCTATAAAACCGATTATTCTAGACTTAAAATCGATAAAATTAATCACACTCAATCTACCGCTCTATCACTCACACGGAGTACAAGCTGCACTTGGGGGCGCGTGGCACAGCAAAATGCAAGCACTAAATGTAACTAAGCATGATGCTTTTCCAACTTTAGCGGCATCGCACGATAAATTAACTGCATTATAACAAGCCACTCGACTCGCGGGAGTCGGAAGCTTCAGACACTGAGAAACACCGGTTCTGACACAAGCACTACTGGCCGCGTCAAACCCTCTTTGACACTGAGATAAAAACCTGTGACAACCGATAACACACTGATCAACTTCTTCTCGCCTTCGCTTACATGATATCGTTCCATCCCTATCGAAAACGATTACCGGGTTGGATTGAGAATAATTATATGTATTGGGACCATCAATCACCCCAATCGGATCACTCTGCTTGTATCTGCCCAAGCCCGGCACATAGTCGCGAAAGTAATTGTAGTGCTGGATCGCTTCTTGATCGAAGTATTGCCCCGGAAACCTCAAGTTGACTTGCATCAACCCACTGGCTTCAACAGCCCCAAACGCCTCCCCTTCCCATTGCCAGACGATTGTCTGCGCATCACTGGTGCCGATTCTGGGTGTCAGCAGGTGATCCGTATGCAAGTAGGTAATTGGCCTTGTCGATTCGATCTGGGCAATCGGGCGGGAGCCTAGCCAGAGGTAGTCCCGCTTGGGGTTGCCCAGGTCGTCGGTTTCGGTCAGGAGCTGGATACTGTTGTCGTAATGGAATAGTGTAGTTTCGGTTTGTAATTCCTTGCGCGTGCGTTGACCGAGGGCGTTGTAGGTATAGCTCGCGACGGATTCGCTGTCTTCGATGTACTCGGCGAAGCGGTTGGCTTGGTTGTAGATGAATTGGCGACTTCGCGGGATGTTTTGATCCTGCTCGTCGAGGAATTTGTCGATTGCGGTCAGGCGATTGGTATCGGGCTGGTAGCTGTAGAGTTCTTCGAGCAGGTTGCCGTCCGCTCGGGTCTGGCGGTTGTGGTTGGGGCCGTAGTTGTATTGCCAGGTCTTGCCGTCTGTCGGGATGTTCTGGCCGGTCAGTCGGTCTAGCGTGTCGTAGCCGTATTGCTGGTCGCCCGGCGTGCCGGTTCTGGATGTGATGTTGCTGGCCGGGTCGTAGGCGTAGTTGCGCTCGTCGACGATAAAACCGGCACCGTCGACCAGGCTCTGATGGGTCAGGCGGCCCTGCAGGTCGTATTCGCGGCCTTCGATCAGGCCGTTGCCGAACATCGCGGCCGTGATCTGACCATCGGCTCGGTATTGGATATCGGTCAGAATCGGCTGCATCTGCCCTGCGACCTCGGTACGGACTCCGGTGACCCGGCCGATTATATCGCGCTGGTATTCGACCCGTCGACCTGAAGTATAGACGATGGTAGTGATGCGGTCCTCAAGGTCATATTCGTAGTCGGTGGTGTATTCAATTCCGAGTTCGGTTTTTTGGGTCCGGGTAATGTTGCCAAAGCCGTCGTATTGGTATTCCAGCGTGCCCGATTCGTCGTCGATGCGGCAGATGCGGCCGGTGCCATTGGGGCAGTTGTCGTAAGTGTAGGCGACATCCTCGCCCGGGTCCGGGAAGGTGACCGATAGCGGTCGATTGAGCGCGTCGTAGCTCATTTCCCGGCGGATGCCTCGGGCGTCGGTTGAGGACGTGAGGTTGTTGGCCAGGTCGTATTCCTGCGTGATCGTGCCGCGGTCCGGGCTTTGCTCGGCGGTCTGGCGGGACAGGAGATCGAACTCGAAGGTGGTC
>JAIVHD010000090.1:0-6309 GCA_020201235.1 Lysobacteraceae bacterium | reverse complement strand
GCCGGTCGACCGGGTCGTATTCGCGCACGGTGATCCGTCCGTTCGGGTCAATGAGGCCGGTCTGGTTGCCCTCGCCGTCGTAGGCAAACTGTGTGACCGAGTCGAGCGTGTCGGTGTGCGGGCTACGGGTTTCCAGGAGACGATTCTGTTCGTCATAGGTCTGTTGCTGGAGGGTGACCAGGCTGCCGTCGGGGGCACGCGTTTCTGTTCGGACGAGATTACCGGCAGTGTCGTACGTCATCGCCACGCGCTGGCCGAGGTTGTCGGTGATTTCGATCGGGCGGCCTTCGGCGTCGTAGGCGAAGTTCTGAATGGTACCTGTAGGCGTCGTGATCGTTGCCGGTTCGCCGAACGCGGTGTATGCGAATGTCGTCACGCGCGGATTATCCGGGTCGTCGGCCGCAGTTTCGGTGCGGGCGGTGACCAGGCCCTGCTCGTTGTATTCCAGCACCGTTTGCAGCCCGGTCGGACCGACTCGCCGGGTCATCAGGCCCTGGGCGTTGTATTCCATGATCGTTTCATGGCCCAGCGGATTGACGATGCGGGTCAGATTACCTCTGGCATCGCGCTCGAAGGAGGTGGTGTGTCCTCTCGGATCCGTGACCGACGTGACCTGGTCGAGCGCGTCGTAGGTCCAGCTGGTGGTTGCGTCATTGGCCAACTCGGTCTCGCTCAGCACGTTGCCGCGGTCATCAAAGGTGCGCACCACTTCCGAGCCGTCGGTGCGGACGGTGCGGGTCGGATTGCTGTCTTCATCTCGATCGGTGCGGATGGTCCGCCCGACGGCATCGATGCGCTCGGTGATTCGGCCCCGCTGATCGGTCTTGAAGCGGGTCAGGTTACCGTTGCCGTCGAACACGAAGGCCTCGACGTTTTCACTGAGTACGGCCTGGGCCGGGCTTTCGTCGGTGCCGTTGCCGGCGGACTGATCGACCAGCCCCACGACGCCGGTGGCACGGCTGATCGGGTTCGAGCCATCCGGTCGAAAAGCCGCCTCCAGGCGGCCGAACTGGTTGTATTGGTACTCCGTCGTAAACCCGCGCTGGTCGGTGCGCGACAGCATGCGGCCTTTGTCTTCATCGTAACTGAAGGTCTTGATGGCACCGTCCGGCTCGATAATGCGGCTCAGGTTGCCGAAGGCATCATGCTCGAAGCCGGTGGCGCGCCCGGCCGGGTCGGTGATGCTGGACAGCACCCCGGCGAAGTACGAAAAAGTCGTCTGCAGGCCGACCGGGTCGGTAATGGTCAGCAATCTTCCGGCATCGTCGTACACGTAGGTCGTGGTGTTGCCGTTGCGATCACGGCTTTCGATCAACAGGCCGCTGGCATCGAAAATCTTGAGTCGACCGTCGCTGAAGCTGCGCTCGAAGCCATTCGCGGTCGTGGTGAGCGTGGAGAAATCCCCTTCCGGCGTGATGAGAATCCACCGGGAACGGTGCTGGTCAGTTCCAGCTCCCAGTCGTAAACCTCGCTGGGGCAGCCGGTGGCGTCGAACTGGATCGCGCCCTGGGCGGCTTCGGCGCTGCCTTCCCAGTAGAATTGCGGCGAAAACGTCACCCCGCCCACGTTCAGACGAGCCGCCGTGCTGGCCGGCCCGAAAGCGGAAAACGAACTGTTGTTGTGATCAAAACGTACGATCGGCAGTGCCTGGGCGTTGTTCGAGTTGTACTCCAGGGTCACCGCACGTCCCTGGCCGAGGGACTGATAAGCTGGGGTTGCGTGGCTGACCGTGAGCGTGCCGTCGGTCAGGCCCACCGTTGAACCGCAGGCAGCATTGCACTGATTGTTATCGTCGGAACCTCCACCTTCGCCTTCTGCCGCGCTCAATACATTGCCATGCCACGAATTGGCCACCACCACCCCGCCGATGGAGTCCACGGTTCGGCCGTCAGCCGATACTTCGGCGTCGCCGAATTTGACAAATTCACCGGTGTCGTGATCCAGGCCGAAGATTTCCGTACGCGTGCCTGGAAGCAGCTTGTTGACGTTGGGGAAGCTGATTGGGATGGGTTCGTCGTAGACCACGCCGAACGGTTGCATTGCGACGTAGACGGAAAAGTCCAGTTCCGGCGGCAGCGGCTGCGGGCTGAGCTCGTTGTCGGGAATGTCGGTGATGTGGATTTCACCGGTAAACAGCTCACCGGTTTCTTCCCAGCGTGCCATGCCGGGCGGGATGGTCAGCGTGACCGGGGCAAAACTTTCGCCGCCCTTTTGCACCGGCGCGGAGGTGATGGCCGAAGTCGCCGCAGGGTTGACCGGATCGGCGCTTGCGGTATCCAGCGGCAGCAGGATGATCGGGTCGTCGAGCAGGTTGTCGGCGCCGGCGATCAGGTGGACTTCTTTGGGTACTGTCGCAAAGGTTTCGCCGGTGCCGGTGGCCGCGCCGTCGACCAGCAGACGCAGCGGGGTCTTCAGCACGCCCGGGCCGGCCAGTGCCTCCAGATCGAGTTCATTAAACTGGAAGTATCCGTCGGCATCGGTGAACCTCTCGATCGCGTCTTCGCCCATGCCCAGCACCAGGCGTACGCCCGGCAGGCCGTCTTCCGGACCGTTCTGTACCCGGCCCCGAAGCCCGGTCGGACCTTCCGGCGGCGGTACGGTGACGGTGAATTCCTGGTAGATGCGGAAACGACCATCGGAGGCGGCCAGCATCAGTTGGTGGTCGCCGACCTGATCAGGCGACGGGGTGAACTCCAGCGCGCCGGTCAGTGAACTCATGCGCATGCCGGCCGGCAACGGCAGCGGTTCGACGAAGTAGTTGAGATCGTCGCCGTCCGGGTCGGCGGCCGCCAACTGGAAGCGGGTGGTGCGGCCCAACGGCGCGGTCAGCGAGTCCGGACTTTGCCATTCCGGCGGGCTCACACCCGGGGCCGAACCAACGGTGATCACGAAACTTTGCTCGTCACGCAGGCCGGCCGCGTCGACCACCGCGACGATGACCGGATATTCGTCGACATTAGCCGGTGCCCAGTCCACCCGGCCGGAATCAGCATTGATGCGCATGCCGACCGGGCCTTGGACGAGTTCGAACCGTTCGATGTCGTCGTCCGAGTCTTCGGCAGTGATCTGGTAGACCCAGGCCCGGTCCACCGTTGCGCTGGCCGGGGGTTGCGAGGTGATCTGCGGTGGCTGTTGGAGCTGCTCATTGGGTCGCAGCACGCGCAGGCTCCAGGTCTGGCGCGTCTGCGCGCCAGCGGGGTCGCGCACCGTCAGTTCAACTTCATGATCACCTGGCGGTGCGGCCGGCCGCCATACGATCAGCCCGGTGGTTTTGTCTACCCTCATTCTGCGCGGCGCGACGCTCAGCGAGAAATCGAGCGCGTCGCCATCTGCATCGAAGGCCTCCGGCTGGTATTCATAACGTCGGCCGACGCGCACGCTCAAAGGTGGTTGGGACAGGATTTCAGGACGGCTAGGGAAAAAGCGGGCACCAATCTCGTGAGCCGGCGCAGCAACGGGCTGCTGCAATACCCGGGCCAGGACGCGCATCGACGCCGGCTGCCTGTGTGCCCAAAGACGATTCCAGTGGAAATCAGCAAGTGCCCCGGGCAGCGGGCCGTCTGGCTCGACCGCAGCCAGCAGGTGATCCAATGACGCGTACTGCTCGCCCTGGGGTTCAACCCAGGCTGCCGGCCATGCCACAGGTTCCAATTCGGTAACGATCTGCGCCGACACCCCCCATGGCAGGGCCAGCCCGCTCAAAAGCAACACAAACAAGTATCTGGCACGCTGGCCCGTAGCTCGACTTAGATTGATGCGCTTCATTCGTTGCTCCTGCTGCCTTCGCCCGGCTCGGTTTACAGTTGCCGCTTGCCCGCCATCGAAAACGGACAAGCGGCGACCAGTTTTATCGGAGCTGAGCCCCTTGCATATCAATTTCGCGGCCGGAGTCGGTCACCAGGACAGTTTGCGAGGCTCCGGCAGCGCTTGCCAGCAATCGGACCTCAAGAACCGGCTCACCGTCGGTGAGGTGATTAAACACCGTGCTCTGGTCTTCGGGCACGGTAAAGCTGACGCTGGCCAGCAGCGTGCTCGGGCCACCCGGGACATCGATCTGAGCTGTGGCCGTTGAAGCTGCTTCGGTGCCGTCCAGAGCATTGGTGATCACGGAGACGGCATTGCCCACCGCAGGTGCCAGAGTGACCGTCACGGTATTGCCAAGCGGCACGTTAAATGCCTCTACAGCGACATCAACCGGGTTGGGAAAATCCTGCGGCAGGACAATATCGGCGCTGCCCGTCGGTACGGCCGGGGCGCTGTTACCGCCGACACTTGCGATACGCAGACTGGGCATCCCAGCAAGGAATATAACGCCGGGCTCGCCGAAGCTGAACTGCGGACTGGTGCCGACCGTGCGGCTCATGCTTTCGGCTTCAAAGCGGATGCGGCCGGCACCGCCAACTCCACCGGTGCTCGTGCTGGTCGAATTGCCGATGCCTCCAAGGGCGGTAACCGGCCCGTCGCCGGCCAGCGTGGTCGCAATCAAGCGAATGCCGCCGCCGGCACCACCACCACCGCCGCCACCGTGACCGGCACCGGCGAAGGCACCGGAGCGACCGCCGTCGGCACGAATCTCGCCATTGATCGTCAAGGTGCCGCTGGCCGCGATGAGGATGGCGCCGCCACCGCCGCCGCCGCCGGAACCGCTGAAGGAATCGCCGCCGGATGCGCCGCCACCGCCCGCACCCCCGATCAGCGGCAACAAAAGCTCGTTGCCGTAGCTCGGACCGCCTGAGGAATTATTGGACGTGCTAAAACAGTTAGTACCGCGGCCGGTCGAGCCGCCTGATCCAAAACCACCACCGCCGCCACCGCAGCCAAAGTCAACGCCGCTTACCGGCCATTGAGTCGAATTCGGAAACCCGCCACCCGGACCCACGCCCTGCCCGCCGGCGAATTCAGCCTGTCCGGGCTCACCGCCACGACCACCGTCGAAGCCACCGGGTCCGCCAAGGCCCGGCAGGCCGTCGTCGGCAATCACGCCGTCGCCGGCCGAACCAATCGCAGGCGATGGCCGGCCACGGACGTCGATGACCCCATCGATAACCGCATTGCCAGCCACCAGCATGCGTACCGGGGTGTTCAATCCGTTGCGCTCAAAGCGCACCGTCACGCCGGCCGGAATGTTGATGCTAGTGAAATTGAACACGCCGTCATCCGGCAATGCAACTACCGTGTCGACGGTTGGGTTGAAGGCTCCATCGGCACCGGTGGAACCGCTCTCGAAAGCCCGTGCGGCCAGCGACAAGGCGAGCAGCGTGCCCACGGCGGCCAATTGGAAACTACGGCTAGAAATACTCATTTTTTTCTTCCTCGCAACACTTCGATTTGTAAAAACCCTCGAAAAGGGAAGTCCCCGCAACGCGGATTGTTGTAGTGATAGGTCATGATTCATGGCGGCTCACGGCTCGACGATGGTCAAGGTGTTGGCCGCCGTGGCGGTGCCGTCGGTTTCGCCGGACGGCGCGATGACCTGAATCAGGCGCGGGCCGGGCTCGGCGGCCTGGCTCACGTCCAGGCTGACGCTCAACTCGGTGCCATCAGCATTGATGCTCAACTGGCTGCCGACCGAGACGCCCTGATCAGGCGTGACCCGAACCGCAGTAGCCTGCTCAAAATTCAGGCCGCGAATCAATAGCGAAAACACTTCATCAGGCAGCGTCACGATCGGGCTGATCGAGGCGATGACCGGCGCGTCGCCGGCAACCTGCAATTGGCCGGCCCGGGCAGTTACAAAAGAAATCGGTGCATTGCCGTCCGCACCGGGTTCTACAACCACAAGCCGATGCGGCAGCGCCGCGGCCTGCTCGTCCACGGCCACCGGCACGCGCACAAAGCGGTTGTCGTCTGCATCGGCCTCAACCACGACCGGTCCGGTAATCTCGATGCCCTCGCCGCTTTCGATGACAACCGTCGCACTCAAACCCAATTCAACGCCCGACAGAATCAGCTCGCCCTGGAAGCCGCGCGGGATAATCGACGGTTCAATACCCAAAAGCACTGCGCCGCGGGCAACCCCGGCCCGATCGGAGAAGGCCATCTGGGTGATTTCGACGTTCTCGACGACGTCTTTTTGCAAGCCCACGACAGGCCCATACGCGAGCCCGATCGCCGGCTCGGGTGCCGCATCTCTTGCAATTCCGAGCACCGGCGCGGTCAACGGCGTGACGAGACGCTGTTCGGGGTTGCCGATATACAAACGGTTTGCGGCGGTCGGCTCGGTGGAACTGGCGCCGGCCGGGGTTACGACCTGAACCGTACGCGGTCCGGTGCCGGCATTGCTCGCGGCGGCGATCGACAGAGTGATTT
>JAIVHD010000315.1:24420-26855 GCA_020201235.1 Lysobacteraceae bacterium | reverse complement strand
ATCTGGTGGTGACCGTGTGCGGGCACGCCGACGAGCACTGTCCGGTGTTGCCGGCCGGGGTCAGGCGCGTCCACTGGCCGCTGCCCGATCCGGCCAAGGCCACCGGCACCGAAGCCGAAATCGGCGATGTATTCCGCGCCGTGCGCGATGACATCCAGCGCCGGGTGAAACAACTTTTAAGCAACGAACTGGAAACGACATGAACGACAGCACCACGCAAGTCCCGGAACGCAACGACGAACCCGACGTCAAGAAAGGCATGGGGCTGTTCGAACGCTATCTCTCGATCTGGGTCGCCGTCGCGATCGTCGTCGGCATCGCGCTCGGCCAGTTTCTGCCTGTCGTGCCGGAGACCCTTGCGCGATTCGAATACGCGCAGGTCTCCATCCCGGTGGCCATCCTGATCTGGGCCATGATCTACCCGATGATGGTGCAGATCGACTTTGGCGCCATTCTCGGGGTGCGGCGGCAGCCCAAGGGCCTGGTGATAACCACCTCGGTCAACTGGCTGATTAAGCCGTTCACGATGTTCGCGATCGCGTACTTCTTTTTGATGGTGGTGTTCGCGCCGTTCATCCCCGAGGCGCTGGGCCGCGAATACCTGGCCGGTGCCATTCTGCTGGGCGCGGCACCGTGCACGGCCATGGTGTTCGTCTGGAGCTATCTGACGCGTGGCGATCCGGCCTACACGCTGGTCCAGGTGGCGGTCAATGACCTGATCATGCTGGTCGCCTTCGCGCCCATCGTGGTGTTTCTGCTGGGTATTTCCAACATTACCGTGCCGTGGGATACCGTCGCGCTCTCGGTACTACTCTACATTGTCATTCCGCTGGCCGCCGGCTATACCACGCGGGTGATGCTGATCAAGCAGCGCGGCATCGAGTGGTTTGACAACGTGTTCATGAAGCGACTGGGTTCGGTCACCCCGATCGGCCTGATCCTGACTCTGGTGCTGCTGTTTGCCTTCCAGGGCGAGGTAATTCTGAACAACCCACTGCACATTCTGCTGATCGCGATTCCACTGATCATCCAGACCTTTCTGATCTTCTTCATCGCCTACGGCCGGCTGCAGGCTGACACTGGAGTGCAATGATGACTCTCAAGATCCATCTTGCCGACGAGACCCGCCACTGGCTTGCCGGGAAAGACGCAGCGCTGACGCTGCGCGGTTCGCTCAAGCACGGCTGCTGCGGCGGCGGCGCCCGGGTGCCAGTGGCCGAAGCCTCAGCCCCGCGTGAAACGGGAAACTACGAGTGCCGCACGGTCGACGGCATCAAGGTCTATCTCGAGCGACCGGTGCCCGAAGACGGTGAACTGACGGTGCGAGTCGAAAGCCTTTTTGGATTTCGGCGCCTGTTCGTCGAAGGCGCCGAATTCTCCTGACCCTGCAATACAACCAGGAAACAAATCATGTTCAAACACATTCTTGTTGCAATCGATTTTTCCCCGGCCTGGCCGGTTCTCAAGGAACGGCTCGACTGCATTCGCGAGTGGGGGAGCAAAAAGGTGACTTTGGCTTATGTGATGTCCAGCCGCTATCCGGCAAGCCCGGAGGAGGGGCATCGAGAGCACTACGAGAAGCGTCTTGCGGAAGAAGCGGCCAGTCTTCGGGAAATGGGGTATTCAGCCGATTTCGATATTCGCAGCGGCGAGCCTGGCGCGCGACTGACCGAAGCCGCGCACGACCACGGCGCAGACATGATTTTGATCGGCTCGAGAAGCGTTGGTGCGATTCATTCGTTTTTCATGGGCTCGACTGCGCTGGACGTGCTGCGCCTGGCGACCCTGCCGGTGTGGATGGAACCGGTGGGCTTTGATTGCGAGGAGTGCATGGACGTGATTCTGCTGGCCACCGACGGCTCGCGAGCGGTGCGCGAAGCCGAGCAAGTATTTGTCGACCTGTCCGCGCATTTCAAGAAGAAAATCGCGCTGACGGTGGTGGCCGACGACGATTCGGAAGTCGAAAACAAACAGTGCCGCACGCACCTTGGAGGCCTGGCCGAGCGCGTCGACGGCCTGGATTGCCGCGTCGTCGAAGGCGACCCGAACGAACTCGTTGCCGAAACCGCCCGTGAGGTGTCGGCCGATCTAACCGTGATTGGCAAACGCGGCCGCAACCCGATGGCCGATCTGCTGCTGGGCAGCACCGCCGAGGCGGTGGCCCGGCGGGCGCGCCGGCCGGTGCTGATGGTGCCCGGCGCTCAGTAGAGTTGCGAGCTGTCCTCGCGCATGGCCGTTATTCCGATGCTGGCCGAAGAACCGATGGGCGCATCCAGGCTGCAGGCGCTTGCAGGCAACCAACTCGGCAACGTGGCGGCCTGAAAACCTTCATGCGATCAATCAATGGTTACCCCGGCCGGCTAATTACCACCCCACCTACTGCGGTGCCGCCAGGGCCCGCGTCCAGGGCGTTTTGCTTGGTCACGCATCCTCAT
>JAIVHD010000315.1:21868-24364 GCA_020201235.1 Lysobacteraceae bacterium | reverse complement strand
TCCTCATCCCGCCGTTATCCAACTGCCGTGCGAGTACGCTTCCGGTGCGTATCGCCGCAAAACGCCCCGGCCACAGGACCTGTCGACGCCTCGCGACGGTGGGGTGGTGAATAAGCCGGGGTTACTGCGAAGTCTGACGACATAGGCTCCATGCAAGCGTCATATTCCTGTAATAACTTTGTAGAAGACTGGTTGGTGTAGCAGGCCATCGGCCCGCCAAGGCAAGCAATTTCAATTGACGCCAATACATAAACATTTCAAATCAGGAATCACGAAAATGAGAATTAAATATCTGCTTGCCAGTCTGCTGCTGGTCGGTTCATCTTTTAATACCCTGGCCCAGGTCGAGGTCGATCCCAACCTGCCCGAATACGAGCCGGTCTCGGGCATCTCTGGCAATCTGACTTCGATCGGTTCGGATACGCTGAACAACCTGATGACGCTGTGGGCCGAGGAATTCGCGAAGTTCTATCCCAACGTCAAGATCCAGATCCAGGGCGCTGGATCGTCGACCGCACCGCCGGCCGTAACCGAGGGCACGGCCAACTTCGGACCGATGAGCCGGCTGATGCGTTCCAGCGAAGTCCAGTCGTTCGAGGACCGCTTCGGCTATCCGCCGACGGCCGTTGGCACTTCGATCGACGTGCTGGCCGTCTACGTCAACAAGGACAACCCGATCCAGTGCATGTCGATTCCCGAGGTCGACGCGGTGTTTTCGGTCGGCCGTCGCTGCGGTCATGCCGACGACATCACGCGCTGGGGCGATCTCGGCCTCGAAGGCGCCTGGGCCAATCGCGATTTCGCGCTCTACAGCCGCAACGCGGTCTCTGGCACCTACGGCTTCTTCAAGGACAATGCGCTGTGCGGCGGCGATTTCAAGCCGGGCATCAACGAGCAACCCGGTTCGGCCTCGGTGGTGCAGGGTGTGACCGAGTCGCTCAACGGCATCGGATATTCCGGCATTGGCTACAACACGTCCGGGGTCAAGGCGGTTGAACTCCGCCAGGAACCCGACGGTGAGTGCTTCGAGCCTAGCGCCGAAAACGCTGTGAACGGCAACTTCCCGCTGTCGCGCCTTCTTTATGTGTATGTCAATAAGACGCCGAACCAACCGCTGCCGCCCCTGGAACGTGAGTTCTTCCGGATGGTCCTTTCCAAGCAAGGCCAGGAAGTGGTGGTGCGCGACGGCTACATCCCGTTGCCGGCAGCGATTGCCGAGCGGATTCGAAACGAACTTAACCTTTAAAAATTGATCAGGCTGAAAGTCGGATACGGGGGCGTTTTCGCCCCCGTATCGCACCCTGGTTATGTAGTTCACTCAGCCTTGCCGAGACAGAAAACCCTGTAACCGCAGATTACGCAGATTCACGCAGATTAATGTCTTGGCTGAAATTAACCGTTGTGCAGCGAGCCTGGGCTTAGCCACAGGTAAAGTTCAATCGCCGGTTGCACGCTCCAAGACCCGAATCGAGGGCTCGAAAGTGATCAAGGCAATACTTATGCATGGGTCAGTAAGCCCAGAACAGGGGACGCCCTTTTGGTCAAGCCCAAAAGGATTCAAATCTAAAATCTGCGCGAATCTGCGTAATCTGCGGTTGCTTTTCCAAATGGCTGACATACGAACGTAATAAGTTTTCGCATTGGGATTCAGGCTAGCAGCGAGTCGAAGGAAAAGAACTCGATCGGGTCGCCCGCGCAGACGGGTTGATCGCCCGGCACACGCGCCAGGCCATCGGCCCAGACCACCGAACCCAAGGCCGCCGAACCCTGCATGGTGTGTGCCTGCAGTCCATCGATTCCGCGCCTCACCCGCCAATACACCTCACGCGAATTCTGCTCGGCATCGAACGCCGAGGGCAGTACGATGGGCGCGGGAAAGACTTTCTCCATTCCCTGCATCCGGCGGATTGCCGGCGCGACGAACAGGCAGAAGCCGACGAACGAGGCAACCGGGTTACCCGGCAGGCCGATGATCGGCACCTTGTCGATCCGGCCGAAGGCCAGCGGCTTGCCCGGCTTGACCGCAATCTTCCAGATTTCCAGTTGCCCCAATCGTTCGATGGTCGTGCGCACCCAGTCGGTATCGCCAACACTGACGCCACCCGTGGTCAGTACCAGATCCGATTCGCCGACCGCCTCGCGCAGCGCCGTTTCGGTCGCCTCGGCGGTGTCGGCCACCTGCTCGAACCGGACCGGCGTGCTGCCCAACTCGCGCACCAGCGCGTCGAGCATGGGCGCGTTGGAGTTGTAAATCTGTCCCGGCGCAAGCGGTTGGCCCGGCGCCACGAGTTCGTCGCCGGTCGCCAGGATAGCGACCCGCATACCGGGTCTTACCGCGACCTCGGCGATGCCCAGCGTGGCCAGAAGACCGATGTCCTGGGCCTGCAGGCGACGGCCCGGGCGCAGGACCTCCTGGCCGGGCTGGAATTCCTCGCCGGCGCGCCGGATATTCATGCCCGGTTGCGGCCCGGTCTTGATCAACACGCCGGATTCACC
>JAIVHD010000315.1:0-21797 GCA_020201235.1 Lysobacteraceae bacterium | reverse complement strand
CACCGCTGTTGCAGGCATAGCCGTCCATCGCGCTGTTGTCGAACGGCGGGACCGGCGCGGCGGCTTGCGACGGGCGCGCCAGCACCCGCCCTGGTGATTCGGTCAGGGCGACCCGTTCCTCGCCCGATATCGTCGGCAGGCTTTCAAGCAGCCGGGCGCGCGCCTCGGTGACCTGCATCAGTCGATTGTCTTGCATCGTGGTCGTAGCTCCTGGTTATGGTGCAATTGCACGGTCGCGCCAGTGCGCAGCTAATTACCTAGCAGCCTGTCGGACTTAACGCTGATCTACTGCGGAAAAGCCGGATTGGGCCAGATTTCCCGCTCTTTTTCGTTAAATAGGCCCACAATTGGCCTCAAAAGATCGAAAAATCTGACTCCAACCGGTCTTTCCCTCGCAACGATCGGTCAAGTCCGACAGGCTGCTAGATGATTCGACCACGCCGAGACAGGAAAAACCCGGGAACCGCAGATTACGCAGATTGTTGCTATACCTGAAATGATTTTCTTCAAAGCGATCCGCGACGTTGACAACAGGCAACGGTTCAACCGCTGTTAGTAGGTCGAAAGGCCCGAGTCGAAAGTTAAAGACTGATCGAACCAGTAACCAGTATCGCCCTGGCCGTGCCAAAGAAAACATTCATATTCAATAATCTGCGTGAATCTGCGTAATCTGCGGTTCGCTTTTCTAAATGGCTGACATACGTAATCAGGAATGCGCGAATATTGATCTCGAGAGGTTACGGATTCGAATTGAGCCAGATCAATCCGGCGTATCTGCCCTCACGTATGATACAAGTTCGAAAACGGCATCCGAGCGCTTTGTCCTAAGCCCGCGAGAACGGGTATGGACGCTGCGCCGCCGGCCCCGCAGTGTATCTCGCGGGCCGGCCGGGGCAAGTTGCGGAAACGCGCTTGCCTTCCGTGTGATTTGAAAAGGAGCCTGCAATGAGTACACTTCAAGACCGCTTTGGTC
The DNA here is from genome assembly GCA_020201235.1 of Lysobacteraceae bacterium. Classification (GTDB taxonomy): domain Bacteria; phylum Pseudomonadota; class Gammaproteobacteria; order Xanthomonadales; family Wenzhouxiangellaceae. The sequence continues at coordinate 20,824 of JAIVHD010000315.1, read as the reverse complement.
GACGGTTTTCCTATTTGCGGTTGTCGGTCACCGACGTCTGCAACTTTCGCTGCGAATACTGCCTGCCCAATGGTTACCAGGGCGGTGGTAATGACAATCGTTATGGGTTCCTGGCGCTGGATGAAATCCGCCGTCTGGTGATTGCATTCACCGAACTCGGCACCTGGAAGGTGCGCTTGACCGGTGGTGAGCCGAGCGTGCGCAAGGACTTCCCCGAGATCGTGCGAACGCTCAACGCCATCCCGGGCGTTCAGCGCCTGGCGATGACGACCAACGCCTATCGCCTGGCGCGCGATGCCGGGACGCTGCGCGAGGCCGGCATAGACGCGATCAACATCAGCCTGGATGCGCTGGACGCCGAGCGCTTCGAGCGCATTACCGGTGATCGTCGATTCGACAACGTCATGCAAGGCATCGAAGCGGCGCTGTCGGCGGGCTTTTCCTCGGTCAAGATCAATGCCGTGCTGCTGCGCGGGCTCAACGACGATCAGCTGCCGGTATTCATGGAATTCGTTCGCGACCATCCGGTCAGCGTGCGCTTTATCGAGCTGATGCGAACCGGCACCAATGCCGATTATTTCGCACAGCGCCATGTCGGCGGCGCGATGGTGCGCGAAATGCTGGACGAAAACGGCTGGACCGCACGCGAGCGTGGCCCGGGCGACGGGCCGGCGGTGGAGTATCTTCATCCGGATTATCGCGGCACCATCGGACTGATTGCACCCTACGCGCCCGGATTCTGCGACAGTTGCAACCGGCTTCGCGTAACCGCGCGCGGCGGGCTGCGCCTGTGTCTGTTCGGGCACGGCGCGGCGGACTTGCGGCCACTGCTCCAACACGACCACCAGCGCGAGGAACTCAAGGCCTGCATCGTCGATTCCCTGTTCGCCAAGACGCCTGGCCATCGCCTGCACGAAGGCGATTTCGGCCATACGCCGCATCTGGCCATGACCGGGGGCTGATCGATGAAAGAACGCATCCATTACCGTATGATCGACGTCGGCCGCAAGGCAACCAGCGAGCGCACCGCCATTGCCACCGGACACATCCGGATGAGTCTGGAAACGTTCGAGCGGGTGCGCGACGGCACGCTGCCCAAGGGCGACCCATTGCGCTTGGCCGAAGTCGCCGGGGTGTTGGCGGCGAAGAAAACCGCCGAGCTGATTCCGCTGTGTCATCCGCTGGGCCTGGATCATGTCGCGCTGGCATTTCGCCCCAATCCGGATTTACCGGGGATTGAGGTGTTTGCCAAAACTTCGACCGCCGCGCGCACCGGCGTGGAGATGGAGGCGCTGCACGCGGTCACGACCGCATTGCTGACCATCTGGGATCTGGCCAAGCAGGTTCAGGCCGACGCTTCGTGCATCCCGAAGGCTTGCCCGAATTGCCCGATGGATTCGATCCGGCAATCCAGGAAACGATGGAGGAAGGTCACCATGGAACGTGAAGTTGTGACACGTGAGGTCACCATCCACTTGTTCGGCGCATTTCGGCAACCCGGTCTGGGTGATCGGCTGGAAGTCGCCATTCCGGTCAATGCCGATATCGCCGAGTTGCGCCGGGCTACGGGCGAGCATCTTGGCCCATGGCCTAAAACCCAGGCGTTGCTCGCATCCTCGGCGTTTGCAACCGATACCGCCGTACTGTTCGACCACGATGCAGTACCGGACAGCGAAATGTCGATCCTGCCGCCGGTTTGCGGAGGCTAAGGCATGCTGCGCGTCGAAATACTCGAGCAGTCGATCAACCCGTTGCGGGCGCTGGAAACCTGTGGCCAGGGTGCCAACGGCGCGATCGACCTGTTCGTCGGTCAGGTGCGCAACGTCAATGAAGGCCGCGAAGTCCATGCGGTCAGCTACGACCTGCATCGCGCATTGTGCGAGCAGACCTTCCGGCAGATCTGTACTGAGGCGGCCGAAAAATTTGGCCAACATTTGGACTACTACCTGGCCCATCGCCACGGCAGGCTGGAAATCGGCGAGGCCAGCGTGATCGCCGCAGTCGGTGCGCCGCACCGCGACGAGGCGTTTCAGGGGTGTCGTTTCCTGATCGAGCAAATGAAGCGCCGCGCACCGATCTGGAAGCAGGAGCACTACGTCGACGGCGACAGCGCATGGTTGCCGGGCAATGCCTTGCATCAACCCGCCTGAATCGGTCGGAATCGTTCTGGCCGGCGGGCGCTCCCGCCGGATGGGGCGCGACAAGGCCGGGATCGAATGGCGCCCCGGGCAGACGCTGCTGGCCCGCGCGATCGAGCTGGCCAAAGCTGCGGGCTGTCGTAACGTCATCGTTTCCGGCCATCGCCCCGGACATGATTTCGTCGCCGACCGGCGCCCGGCGATGGGCCCGCTGGGCGGGCTGGATTCGGTGCTGCAAGAGCGCTCGGTCGAGCTAGAAGGCAAGCTGCTGCTGGTCCTGCCGCTGGACATGCCATTGCTGGTAACCGGCACTCTGAAAGCGCTGCTGAATGCCGCAGATGGGTCGGAAAGTGGCGCGGTTTTCGCCAACGGACCGTTGCCCATGGCTTTGCGCGTCAAGGCCGGCGTACCGGACACGGTGGGCGCCGTGCTTGCCGGAGAAGGCAAGCGCTCGCTGGGTGAACTGGTGCAAGCGCTTGAGCTGAACGTGCTGGACGCGGTGCAGGGGGCGCAAATGGATAACATCAATCGAAGCGAAGAACTTGCGCGCCTGCGCGCCACGGCGGGTCGCAAGGATTCGAGCCATTAACCCGGCATCGGCCGTGCGCTCGCACGTTCGCCGAGCGGTGGAATCGGGTGTCAGCGCCGAGGAGATCGAGCATGTACTCATCCTCGGCGTCAACTCGATCGGCTTTCCGTCCAGTGTCGCCGCCTGGCAATGGGGCCGTCAGGTGCTGAAGGATTTCGAATAGAGAGCGCGCGACGAGCACGCCAGTCGATTCAGCCCTGCTCTTGCCGCCGGATCGCGTCTTCGATCCAGCGTATCAGATCTTTGCCTTGCAGCGACTCGTCCTGGTCGGCCTCGTAGAGCATCAGGTTGATCTCGCGCATGATCAGTACCTTTGTGTAATCGCGATACCGGCGCCAGACGTCCAGCGCAAGCTCGACGTCGTCTTGCATCGCGTGCGTCATCCCGGTGTAGAGCAGCGCGTGTCCGTCGTCGGGATGAGACTTCAGCAGTGTCTGCAAGGCGTCTCGCGCCTCGGCCGGCCGGTTCAGTTTGATCAGACACCAGCCCCTGTAGCGCCATGCCTCGCGGTGCCGGGGATCGCGCTCGGTCATGCGTTCATAGACAGCCAAGGCCTTTTCATATTGCTGTTCGCGGATCATGCTGTCCGCTTCGCGCCCTAGATTGTCGATACCCATGGCCGCCTTACCGGGACGATCCTCGTGCTGGCCACCGAGCCGGCGCAGCAGATTGCGGCGCGATAAACGCCGCTTCGTATCGACCTGTGGTGGGTTCTTTTTATCGTCGTTGTCAGACATCCGTTCTTGACACCAGCGAAACGAAGTTGCACGGCCGGGTGCGCCGGTCGAGCTGCGGTTCAAGGATCTTTTCCCATGCGGTCTTGCAGGCACCGGTGGAGCCAGGCAGGGCGAACACCAGCGTGCGGTTGGCGACGCCGGCGAACGCGCGCGACTGCACGGTCGACGAACCGATTTCAGCCAGCGAGAAATGCCGAAACAGCTCGCCGAAGCCGGGGATCTCGCGGTCCAGCAAGGGCCCGATCGCTTCGGGCCCGCAATCATGATCGGTCACCCCGGTGCCGCCGGAAATCAACACGCACTGGACTTCATCGTCGGCGATCCACTGCGCCACGACGGCCCGCAACCGATACAGATTCTCGGCCACGATCCGGCGCTCGGCCAGACGATGGCCGGTGCCTTGCAGCCGTTCGCACAGATAATCGCCGGACGTATCCTCATCCGGGCCGCGCGAAGAAGACACCGTGAGCTGGGCGATATTCAACGGCTGGAATTCGGCATTTGCGGATATTTTGGGAGACATTGTTCGGCTACCCCTGATCTGAAGATTGCTGCCAAAAAAACAATTCAAAATAATCTGTGTAAATCTGTGTAAATCTGTGGAGCGTTTTTCCGCGATGGCTGAGTAACGTAAATAATCAGGTACGTGATTGACTCAGCCACGCCAAGACCGGAAAAAACCACGGGACCGCAGATTACGCAGATACACGCAGATTATTGAACTTCCACGTCAGCAATCTGCGTCCATCTGCGTAATCTGCGGTTCCAGTTTTTTCGCTTCTTTCGCGACCTGTTACAAAGCGCGCCGCGCCGACTTCGGTCGGAACGCCTTGCACACCTCGGGATCGGTTTCCAGGTACGGGCCTTCCAGCAACTGTATGCAATACGGAATCGCGGCAAAGATGCCGTGCGCCGGTGGATCGAGATCCGGCAGGCCGCCCAGCGTTTCGGCGATTGCCTTGGGCTGTCCGGGCAGGTTGACGATCAGCGCGCGCTTGCGGATCACCGCGACCTGGCGCGACAGGATGGCGGTGGGCACGAAGCGCAGGCTGATCTGGCGCATCTGTTCTCCGAACCCGGGCATCTCGCGGTCGGCCACGGCCAGCGTCGCATCCGGCGTCACGTCGCGCACGGCCGGGCCGGTGCCGCCGGTGGTCAACACCAGGTCGCATTGCACTTCGTCGACCAGCTCGATCAGAGCCTCGGAAATCTGTTCGGACTCATCCGGAATGAGTCGCCGTTCCCAGTCCACCGGGTTGCGCAACGCGCGTCCGATCCATTCTTCCAGTGCCGGGATGCCCTGATCTTCGTAGATGCCTTTCGAAGCGCGATCGCTGACCGAAACCAGCCCGATGCGAACGTTTTCAAGATCCATTGTTGATATCCACATCCAGTCGCTGTGTTGATTGTCCAGCCGCAACTACAGTCATAACTATAGTCGTAACTACTCCCGCACCCGGCGATTTCCCGTGTAGGAGCCTGCCTTGCAGGCGAATGGTTGCCGAGGCTCCGGTCCTTTCGCCTGCAGGGCAGGCTCCTACGCAAGACAATCCATAAATTGGTGGGGACGGGTGAGTCGTTACGTCCAGTCCGGCATTGTCCAGTCTACCAAAGGCAGTGGGTCACCAGTAAATCTGGCCGCGCGCCTGCAGTACCGAGGGTTCGGCGCCCGGGAAATTTCCGCCGTCGTGGTCGGTGACCGCGTTGTAGTTGATCTGGAAGCGCAGGTTCTGCGAGTAGCGGTTGTAGACGGTGGCGACCTCGAAATTCGCCTTGGTGATCGAATCGATACCGCCGATCGTGCCGGTGTCGACCAGCCGGATATCGGTAACGTGCGTCTCGAACCGATCGCGGAAGCGTCCCGTATCGGTGTCGTTGGGCTGGCGGTGCGTGATTGCACTGCCAAAGTGCACAACGCGACGACCCGCATTGATCGGTGCGATAGTGGCACGGCCGGTGACGGCATAACTGGCGGTATCGCCGTTGCCACCGCTGTCCAGGCCTTCGCCGAATATGCCGGCAGACAAGGTGGCCAGCTTTCCATAGGTGTGGAAAACACCGATGCCGGTATTCCGGGCGGGGACGAATGCGGTGACCGTCGTGGGTCGCTCCATGAACGTCTGGTACTTGCTGCTGGTCAGCTCGGATATGCTGAACGGCTCCTTGAAATGCCCGAGCTTGAACTGCGTGCCGCCTTCCATGGTGTATGAAAGAAAGGCATCCTTCACAGATGTGCTGGGGAAATCATACTGGACCTTGAGCCCCCAGTTGCCGAAGATCGTCCCGGATACGCCGAGCCGAGCACGCCGGACTTCCTGACCGAAATCGGCCAGCGGAATACTATTCCCATTGTTATCGGTATCGCTGTCGTAGAACGCGGCGTCGGTCTGGACGCGACCGAAAATGCTCCATTTCGACTGTCCGTCCTTCGAGGCGAACTCCAGCTTGTCCTTGGTCGTGATCTTCGGCATATCCGCGGTTGCTTCTTCGACCTGCCTGGAGACCTCGTCGGCAATCTTTTCCTGATCGGTTTCAGCGACCGCTGCACCTGCATCTTCACGAGCGGCCTTCAGCAACAGTTGGTATTCCTGTTCGTCGATGCTGCCCTTGTTGTACAGAATCTCGATGAGCTCCAGCATCGCGCTGTTGGCCGCATGCGCCGGCCCAACGACCGGTGGCAGCGCCAGCAACGCAAATGCCAGTAACCCGCAGATGAATCCGTTGGCTTTGAGAATGCTCATCGTAGTCGTCCGCTGTTGAAAAGATTGAGTGAAAATTCAGGCCTGAGCCCACCTTTTTCACCATCCTGCCTACTGCGGAGCCGCCAGGCCCCGCGTCCACGGCGTTTCGCTCGGTCGCGCATCCTCACCGTACAGGAGAAGTACGCTTCCGGTGCGCTCGGTCGCGAAACGCCCCGACCACAGGACCTGTCGGCCCCTCGCAACGGCACGATGGCGAATAAGGTGGGCTGAGAACCGCTGGAAACTGATTCACGATCGCACTGGTCAATTATCCCCAGTAAGGGTTTGTTACATTTTGATGAAGATCAATTGAGGAACCTCTGAATAACTCTGCGTTGGTGCTCCGCGCAGAGTTATTCAGAGGTTCCCTAACCAACCCCGTTTTGGCCTGGGCTTCGCTGTTACCATTCGTGGGACTGCGGCACAACGGTCACGTCGCGGCGCGTATCCCACAGGCTCCTAGATGCACGATTCAGGTTTTTCACGAATACTGACCCCCCTCGCGCCCGGGACGGCCACGAGCGGTGATGACGTCGTTTATCGCTCGGCCGGTTCTCTTCTGGTCATTAGCGATGGCTCGATCGATGCCGCGCGTGTGCTCGAGCAACCATTGCCGGCCGGAACGGTGTTGGTTTCGGCGCAGCCGGCCGAGGCCGGCGCGAACGGACGCAATGACCGGGTGCGGATTCTACACGCCAGGGTCTCGCGCCTGAAAGGCTGGCTGGGCCGTTTTCGGCCCGATTTCGTTAGGTCGGGTATACCGGTCTCGGCACCACTCGATGCGCCTGGCGACGGCACATTCGATCTGGTGATTGATCTATCCAGTCAACCCCTGATCAAGCGTAGCGTGCGACCGATCGGGTATTTTGCGCCGCGCGACGCCGAGGCGCTGGCCGCGGCGTTGGAGCAATGCCGGTACCTGGTGGGCGAGTTCGCCAAGCCCAGATATTTTGAATACCAGCTCGGCCTTTGTGCGCACAGCTCGTTTGGTCAACCAGGCTGCACCCGTTGCCTGGATGTATGCGGCGCCGATGCGATCCGCTCAATGGGTGATCGTATCCAGGTCGAGCCGAATCTTTGCCAGGGGTGCGCGGCCTGTACACTGGCTTGCCCCACGGGGGCCTTGAGCTTCACCGGGCCGACGCGGGAAACGCTACTCGAACAGGTTGAACAGGCGATCGCGGCCGCCGGCAGGCCCAATCCGGTTGTGATCATCCACTCGCCGGATGTAAAGCTGCCCGCGTTTGAACCCGGCAATTGTGTCGGGCTGGCGGTCGCGCCGCTGGCCGCTTTTGGCGAGGAGCTCTGGCTGGCCACGCTGGCCAGGGGGGCCGGACGGCTCGTGCTGCTGACTGATGACGATCTGCCGCAAGAGACCAGGCGCTTGCTCGAAGCGCGGTTGGAAATCGCACGGACGATGCTGGTGGCCAGTGGCCATCCGGCAGATGCGATCAGCCTGGTCGACAGGCTCGAAGATGCGTCTGTCGAGACCGAGGCCGGCCGGGTGACGAGACGGGGCCAGGATGAGTCGGCGGATTCGCCGGGGCTGGTCGTCCATCACAAGCGCGGTCTGCTGACCCGTTCCCTGGCGCGGCTGGAACCAGCGGAAGGATTCGAACCCGAAACCCTGGAGGCCGGCGCGCCATTCGGTACGCTTGTTGTTGATCCACAGCGATGCACCTTGTGCTCGGCCTGCGTCAAGATCTGTCCAACCGCCGCGCTGGATTACAACGATACCGGCGACTCCGGATTGGCCCGGTTGACATTTGCCGAGGAGTTGTGCGTTCAGTGTGGCGCCTGTGAACAGGGTTGTCCGGAAAATGCCATCGGCCTGCAGGCCCGGATTGCCCCTTTGCCGGTGCGCGGGTTCTGGCGCGCGCTGGCCAGCGATGCGCTGGCCAGTTGTCTGGACTGCGGCCAGGGGTTCATGCCAGAAAAACTGCTTGCCGCCGGCATTCGCCGGGCGGAAGCAACTAAAATGCCGGCCGCAGCAGTGGAACAGATGAAACGCTGCCCCGACTGCCGCCACCGCAGACTGCAGGGCAACAACTAAGGAACTTCTGAATAACCTGTCGCTGAGCAAACAGATGGTGCGTTTCGCTGCGCTCAACAGCACCCTACAAAATCACAATTACCCGCGTAGGGTGCCGTTGAACCTCGCCGTAAAAGCTCGTATTGGCGCCAAAAACCCATAACTGACCGCTGATGACGAAACTGAACAGCACCCAGAATGAACCCACCAGGGTCAGCGCCGCGGAGATACGAGGCGCAGCGCCGCCGGCAATTGCGGTTGCCGCGAACAGCAGTGGCATGAGCGGATTGACCCAACCGATTAAGCCTTCCGAAGTGGCGCGGGCGTCATAGATCAGGTTGAGTAGCAGAAACAATGCGACCAGACCCGCGAGCTGACGACTGATGCCATTGATATGTTCGGCGAGTTCAGAGTTACGTTTCAGCACAACGATCCATGCCAGCCCCGCGGCCATCGCGACGCCCAGCATCAGCAGGGATGAGAACACACCCTGGAAGTCCGGGCGACCGATGGCCGTACCAACCGCAGCGCCGATGGTCATAGCCGCTGCTGCCGAGATGAGCAGCGTCGCCCATGCGATGGGTTTGTCGACACTGCCATGCACGCCCATCAACTCGCGCACGAGCTTGATCGCCACCAGCACCAGCTTGGCGCTGTAGAAGTTGCCCATCCACCAGATCGGCGACATCGGATTTGGCGACAGCGCGATGTTGATCATGTTGATTATCGAACCCAGCTCGGTGGCCAGGGCGATGAAACCACCGATTAGCAAAGCGAGGTCGAGGACCAGCAGGTACCGCGTATGGTCGGTGACTTTCTGATTACCCGCAAGCATTCCATAAGCGAGCAGTATGGAGATACCGGTGCTCGATAACGCCAGGAACCAGTAGGTAATCAATGGCGTGGTCCATACCACCACATTCGACGTGGCCAGTATATGGCCGACGAACATTTCGTACAGACCGACACTGCCGCCGATGATCAGACCGACGACGATCAGCGCCCAGCGCAGCGTCAGGAAGTCGCTCAGGCCGACATTGGTGTTGATATCAAGGCTTGGTATGTTCACGTGTAATCTCCTGGTCGGCTATTGTCATCCTTGCAACGAAATACCTGTGGTATTCGTTGCTCGCGATTTGCGGCGCATGTCCGCGATTTTCACGACAAGCGACTCCGCTTCGCGACCCGGCGATGCTCGCCGGGCATTGACCCCGCATACTTATTCGAATGCCGGGTCATGAACGCCGTTGCGGTCCGTATTCACGAATGTAGAGAACACGCGGCTTGGTGCCCAGCTCTTCGCGCAGTCCGCGGCCGCCGTGCTTGACCATCAACTTGCTGACATCGCTGTCGGGGTCGTCGATATCGCCGAATTGGCGGGCGCCCGAGGGACAGGCTTCGACGCAGGCCGGTTCCAGGCCTTGGGCCAGGCGGTGATCGCAGAAGGTGCATTTCTCGACCGTCCCGCGGGCCCGCATTGAAGGATAGGTCGCATCGCGCTCGGGATTGCTGTGCGGCGTGCCGTCACCGCCAACTTCTTCAACCAGCTCCTTCGGCGAGAAACAGCCTTCGGCCACCCGGTCGCCTTCGCGCCAGTTGGCGTGGGGCTTGTCCCAGTTGAACTTGATGACCCCGTAAGGGCAGTTGATGACGCAGGCCTTGCAGCCGATGCACTTGTTCGGATTGTGCAGGGTCAGGCCGGTATCGGCATCCTTGTACATGGCCTGGGTCGGGCATGCGGCCACGCATGGCGCGTTCTCGCAGTGGTTGCACATCGTCGAGATGTACTCAAAGCGCACATCGGGGAAGGTCCCCTTTGTGCTGGTAATCTTGTCGCACCAGTTGAATCCGACCGGCGTGTTGTTTTCCGCCTTGCAGGCGATGGTGCAAGCCGCGCAGCCGACACACAGCTGCTGGTCAATGATCATCCCGTATCCCATGATTTGCTCCTGTCAAATCTTTTCGACGCGAACGCCGATCTGGCCGTAGAACACCGAAGAGCCGGTCAGGCGGTCGAAGTCGCGCGGCATCAGTTCGTTGTTTCCTCGAACTTGATGTCGCCCGGCTCGGTGTCGCGCTCGGCCGTATACCAGTAATGGTTGCAGCCCCGACCCTCGCGGTTGAGCTTGTGTTTCTGGTCGACGAACAGCATGGGGTAGTCGCCCTCGTCGCCGAAGCGCCGCGGCGGCTCGTAGTGCGGCACGAAGGCAAGCTCGCCGCGGGCTTCGTAGTTGCAGACTTCAAGCACCTTGTCCACGTCCACGTCGTGTTTCTTGGCATGGCCTTCCAGGGCGGCCTTCAACGTTTCGCTGTAAAACTCGAAGTTGCCGGTCTTGGTGCCCATGTTGCCCCACTTGGAGCGGAACTCGTAGTGGTCGCTGTTCCACACGCCGGTCTTGAAGAACTCGTCCCAGCCGGAAAACTTGTCGCCGCCGACATACTGGGCCGGATCCCACAACGGGCGGGTCGCCATCTTGACCATGATCCGGCCCAGCTCATCGCCGTTGGTCGGGTGCGCGCCGGTTTCCGGATCGGCGAATTCGTTCTTCAGGTAGTCCAGCGGTGCCGAGAAACCCTTGCGCGCCAGCGCCTCGGCGAACAACCACGGGATTTCGGACTCGTCCTGGCGGCTGTCGCCGACCTTGACCATGGGTTGCTGGAAGCCTACGGTACCGTAGCCGTTGCCGGAGTTACTGACCACGCTCCAGCGCTCGAACATGGCCTGGCCTGCAGGCAGGATGATATCGGCAAAATATCCGGTTTCGGAAATATTGGTGGTCGAATAGACCATGAACGGGATTTTCTTGAAAGCCTCCTCGAATTCGCGCGGATTGGCGTTGGCCCAGGCGAAGTTATTCCAGCTTGCATACATCACCTCGATCGGATAAGGATCCTCCTCGAGAATGGACGTGGCGAGCTGGCCGGTGACCACGCCGCCACCGGATTTACCCTCCTTGAGTGCCGGAAATTCCAGCCGGCCGCGGCGGTCGATTTTTTCATGATTGATGCCCTCGAGCGCGATCTGGTCGCGGTACCCGGCACCATCAGGCATGGATGCAGTGGGGATCGAGTTGAAGCGCATGCTGCCGCCTTCGTTGTCGGCGGCTCCCAGCAACCCGGCCAGGGCGTGCCCGGACATCGACGAATAGCTGCCGCGGGTGGTCATGTGCATGCCGCGCGACAGCCAGATGCCGACCCGGGGTGCCGCCGCGCCCAGGTCGCGGGCGACGCGAAGAATTTGCTCGATCGGCAGTTCGGTCACCTCGGCTGCCCATTCCGGGGTGCGGTCCTTGAGCTCGAGGTTCCACCACTTCACCAGGCCGTGGGTGTAGCGTTCTTCGAACGATGATTCGTCGACCGTCTGGCCGGCCGTGAAGCGGTTGCGGCCGTCGCTGAAATCACCGACGAAAGGCTTGTGCCACAGGCCTTCGACCAGGATCACGTGAGCCAGCGCCAGCGCCAGCGCGGCGTCCTGGCCGGGCTTGATCGGCAGCCATTCGTCAGCCTTCTGGGCGGTGCTGGAAAAACGCGGGTCGACACACGCCACCTTGGCGTGATCGAGCATGTTGCCCCACTCCTTAGTGGAGAATGAGACCTGCCGGTTGGCCGCGATCGGGTCGGTACCGAAGGTCAGTTGGTAACGGCTGTTCTTGAGGTCGTACCCAGAAGCCTTCCATGTAGTACGGCCCGAACTTGTCGGCTTCGCCGCAGATCGACGAATGGCTGATGTTGTTCGGTGAGCCGATGATCTTGGTGATCGACTCCAGCATGACCCCGTTGAGGGCGCCGTAGCGCCCGCGGGTGGTCAGGTATTTATGCGGTTCGCCGCGTTCGCGCAATTCCAGGACCTTTTCGGCGAACAGGTCCATGGCCTCTTCCCAGGTAATCCGGACGAATCCGGGATCCTCGCCGCGGCCTTTGTTCGGGTTGGTGCGCTTCATCGGATAGCGCACGCGGTCCGGATCGTAGAGCTGAACCAGCGCCAGGTTCTGGCGAACGCAGCCCGAGGTGCCGTAGATCTTCGATTTTTCGTGGCCGCGGATGCGCATCACCCTGCCGTCTTGAACATAGGCCTGTTTGACACACCACGACGTGCAGCCCTGACAGACGGTGGGGATCCACTCACCTGACCCGGGGATTGGTGCTGCGGCATCTCCCGCGCTGTCCCAGGGCAGCGCGAAGGCCAGCGGTTGAATGCCGGAAACAGCCAAGCCGCCGGCAGCCGCACTGCCGGCAACGAATTTGCGCCGCGATAGATCTGTTTTGTCAGAGAGTGCCATTGGTTTGCGACCTGTGGTTGCTGAGTTTGATGCTATTTCATTCAATGCCGCGTCCAATTGATATGAATCAACTGGGTGTTGCTGGTCAGCTCGAATTTCAGCCATCAAAAGGAATCATCGGGAATTTGCCAAAATGATCCCGGTATCGCGTAGGTCGGGGTTACACCCCCGACGGCCTCCGATTCAACATTGCGTCGGGTATGCCACGCCGACCTACTCCTTACCCGGGTTGGCCGACGGAGCCCAATTTCGTAGGTCGGGGTGGCCTCCCCGACGAACTCGCTGATGTCAGCGAACGCCAATCAAGCGGGCGAGGTTGCGCTCGAACGATATGTTCAGCCCCAGCGAGACGGCCCACGGATCCTTGCCGGCTGCCGGAAAGAGCGCGCGGCCCTTGCCGTAGTTGTTAGTCGAGAACGCGGCTGCTGACTCGTTGAATGTCCTGGAAAATGCCAGATAGATCAGAACTCGCTCGCCGAGGGAACGCTCGGTCGAAATCGCCCACTGCCAGGCGTCGGCATCGGACCGGTTCGCGTCGCTGACCGTCACCTGCGACTTGATCCGGGTCTGCGGCAGCACCTCCGCCGATGCGCCAAACGTGAAGCTGTTTCGCTGCCGGGCCCGCTGCCCGTCGATGCCGATTTCGCGCTGCCATCCCAGGCCAAGGTTGAACCTATCAATGCCATGGGATGCCGTCAGCGCCCAGGCCAGGTGATCGCGCTCGTCGAGCGCGATATCCCGGCCGAGATCGAGAAAGCCGGTGCCCAGGTTTAGCCCCCGGTATTGAAAGTTCGCGCTATAGACAAGGATGTTCTGGTCACCGCGGCCCTCGTCCGGCACCCAGGTGGCGCGGGCGTTGAAGCCACGGAACTCCGGCAGACTGAACTGCAGCCCTTCCGAAACCCGGCCGGGCAATCCGGTCCCACCCCAGAGGTTGCCCAGATCGCCGATCTGATCGGCGAACAGGTTGAAGTTGTACACCCACTGGTTCAAGCCGCCGAACTTGCCACCCTTCAGCGCGCCGAACCTTGTGTCCAGCCCCAGCCACGAATCGCGAACCGTGGTCACCGGCCCGTCGCGCGAGACTGGCCCATTGCCGTCGTTCTCGCCTCGAAAGGTCAGGTCAAGGCCCTGCTCGTATTGAAAGACCATTGCGATGTCCGGCGCAAGGTCGAATTTGCCACGGATGCCGACGCGCGAGGAATTGCTGGCTGCGTCGAATTCCTCGTCGCGGCCGCTTTCAATGCTGTCCAGCGAAAGATGCGCCACGCCATACAGCGAAAACTCCTGAGCAAACGCGACCCCGGAGAAACCGAGAAAACAGGCGATAAGAAGAAAGAAGCGCTCAGGGGGGTGCTGGAGTTGCGACATTTTCTTTTCCAGAATCGATTGCGCCAATTCTGGCGTGGTCGGAAAACAATCACTTGCGCTGCGTCAATTCTAAGTCGGGCTAAGCTTGCGCGATCATCACGCGAGCGTATTCAGGAGTTGCTCAAACCAACAGCGCGACGCTCTTGACCTGGGCAAAAACCTTTAGGCCGGGCTTGAGGCCGAGTTCGTCGGCGGACTTGCGCGTGATGCGGGAAAGCAGCGGTGTGGAACCGACCTTCAATCGGACCGTCACCTGCACTGCATCCTCGTCGGCAAGTCCGTCGACGGTTGCGGGCAGGATATTGAGTATGCTGCTCTTGGCGGGTTGTTCCAGGGCAAGGCTGACGTCGCGGGCGACGATCTGCAGGCGCACCCGATCTCCCGGACGAAGGCTCTGGCCATAGTGTTCGTCGCGCTCGGCAACCGTGGCTTCAATCACCGTCTGGGCGCCGGGTTCGTGGGCCAGCGGCAAATCGAGCTGCGAGAAGAGGCTGGTCACCGGGCCGGCGGCCTGCACGCGTCCATCGCGCAACAGCACCATATGGTCAGCCAGTCTGGCGACTTCATCGCGCGAGTGGCTGACGTAAAGCACCGGGATGTCCAGTTCGCGATGCAGGGATTCGAGGTAGGGCAGGATTTCGCGCTTGCGCTGCGCGTCCAGCGCGGCCAGCGGTTCGTCCAGCAGCAGGATGGCGGGGTTGGCCGCCAGGGCGCGGGCGATGGCGACGCGCTGAGCCTCGCCTCCGGACAGATGATGGGGCCTGCGATCCAGCAAGGGCCCGATGCCCAGCAGTTCCACCGCGCGCTCCAGCGATATGCGCGGATTGTGTTTGCCGAGCCGCCTGAGCCCGTATATCAGGTTGCGGCGTACATCGAGATGGGCAAACAGGCTCGGTTCCTGAAAGACATAACCCAGCGCGCGGCGATGCGGCGGCAGGAACCGGCCGGGGCCTTGCCAGAGCGCATCACCGACCTTGAGATAGCCATCGCGTGGGTGCTCCAGTCCGGCAATGGCACGCAGCAGCGTGGTCTTGCCGCAGCCGGAGGGGCCGAATATCGCGGTAACGCCGCGGCCGGGGATTTCCAGATCCACGTCCAGTGAGAAATCTCCTTGATCGATCCTGAAGCGTGCCTCTATGGTCACTGCGGCCCCGCCACGAAGCGACGATTGAGCGCATAGACGCTCATCAACAGAACAAACGACAGCAGCAAAAGACCACCGGACAGCCAGTGCGCCTGGCTATATTCCAGCGCCTCGACATGGTCGTAGATGGCGATTGAAACCACCTGGGTCTGGCCGGGGATGTTGCCGCCGATCATCAGCACCACACCGAATTCACCCAGTGTGTGGGCGAAACCGAGCACGGCCGCGGTCAGAAAGCCCGGCCTTGCCAATGGCACGGCGACGCTGAAAAAGCGGTCGACCGATCACCAGGCCGGTGAAGGTAAAGGCCAGCGGTCGTCCGCCGAGCGCCTCCATCAAGCCGCCGATGGGGCCGTGCGGGCCCAGCGAGACGAGCAGATAGAAACCCAGCACCGTAGGCGGCAAAACCAGCGGCAGGGCCACCAGCGCCTCGACCAGGAACTTGAACCGCCAGCGGCTGCGCGCCAGCCACCAGGCCACGGGGGTGCCGATCAAAAGCAGAATGAGGGTCGTCAGTCCCGCCAGCTTGAGCGTGATGACCAGCGCGGTGATGTCATCAGGGCTGATCGGGAACGTCATAGCCGTGGCTCTGGATGATTTTTACTGCCGCGTCTTCCTGCATGAAGGCCAGAAACTGCCGCGCTGCTGGATTATCTTCGAGCAGCACGGCCTGCTGCTCGATCGGCGTGTACAGCGCCTGCGGCGGCCGCCAAAGCGAACCGGCGATTGCCTTGCCCGGTTTGGTGATCTGCGAGAGGGCAACGAAGCCCAGTTCGGCATTGCCGCTTTTGACGAACTGGAACGTCTGAGCGATATTTTCTCCCCGCACGGTCCGGGTCCGCAGGTTGTCCCAGACGCCTTTCTTGCGCATGACCTCTTCGGTCGCCTTGCCGTAGGGTGCTAGTTTCGGATTGGCCATGGCCAGATGGCGAAAGCCGCCCTCGACAAGAACGTCGGCACCGGCATCGATGAGGTCCGGGTCCGGGCTCCACAACACGACTTTTCCGACCGCATAGGTAAAGCGGCTGCCGGGCTCGGCCACTCCTTGCGCTTCGAGCAGCTCGGGACGCCTGGCGTCGGCGGCGAAGAAGGCCTCGAACGGGGCACCGTTCCGGATCTGAGCGTAGTGCTTTCCGGTCGAGCCGAAAATCAGGATAACGCGATGGCCGCTTTCTTTCTCGAAAACATCGACGGCCGCCTTGATCGCGTCCGAGAAATTGCTGGCCACCGCGACCCGGATCTCGTCTGCCAAGACCGCGCCGGTTTCGCCCGCCAGAACCAGCGCGGCACATACCAGCGTTCGAATGGTTTTCATGCGGGGTAAGCCGGGATCATTTGACCCGCGCCATCTTGCGCCGCATGAAAGCCAGCTGGGTTTGCAGCGGCAGTTCCTTGGGGCAGACATCGTTGCAGCCGAGCAACGTCATGCAGCCGAACACGCCGTCGTCGCTGCCGACCAGTTCATAGAAGTCTTCATCGCTGCGTTCATCGCGCGGGTCCAGCCGAAAGCGCGCCATCTTGTTGATGCCGGCGGCACCAACGAAATCCCTGCGCATGCGCGCCGTACCGCAGGCGGCGATGCAACAGCCGCATTCGATGCAGCGGTCGAGCTCGTAGATTGCCTCGGCCCGGTCGGGCTCCATGCGTTCTTCCAGCCTGTCGATATCGGGTTCGCTCTCCTGGTGCACCCAGGTTTTGAGGCGCTCGCCCATTTGACGCGCCCAGGCGCCGGTGTCGACCGAAAGATCGCCGATCAGCTTGAACACCGGTAATGGTGCCAGCGTGATTGCAGGCGCCATCTTGCTGGTCAGCGTGCGACAGGCCAAGCCCGGACGGCCGTTGATCAGCATGCCACAGCTGCCGCAGATACCGGCCCGGCAGACGAAATCGAACTGCAGTGAGGGCGCCTGCTCGTCGCGGATCTGGTTGAGCGCGATGAACAGTGTCATGCCCGGTGCTTCGTCGAGCTCGAAGGCCTCGAAGCGCGGTTCCGAAGCCGAATCCTGCGGGTTGTGGCGAAGGATTTTTATGGTTAGGCGGCGTGCGCTCTGGTCAGAAACTCCGGTCTGCGTCTCTCTACCGGTTGTCTGGTCGGATGATTTGCTCATATTTGCATCAGCCATACTGGATTCGGTAGCTGTTCGCCTGCAAGGCAGGCTCCTACGGTTACGGTGCGTGAATTCATTTATCGTGCCTTTTCGGCGGGTTCTTCGAGGCGTTCGTTTCGTTCGCGATAGCGCTCGGGCAGAAGGTGGCGAAACGGCATCAGCCGGTTTTGGAGCTCGAAGCGATCGGCATCCTCGAGCTGCTCCCGGATTGCGGTGACTTCGCTGGCACGCCCTTCGGTATCGGGGTGATCGCGATGGTCGGCCTGGCCGTATCCGCGAAAGCCGGGCGGCAGTTCCATGCCGGCGACGTCGATCGCCTCGTAGTCGATGGTCGGCAAGCTGTCGTTTTCGTTGTTCCAGGTGGTGATGGTGCGCTTGAGCCAGTTGGCATCGTCGCGCTGCGGGTGGTCTTCGCGCGAGTGGGCGCCGCGACTTTCGGTACGCTCACGCGCGCCCAGCGCCACGCACAGGGCGATCTTGAGCATCTTCTGCAACCGGTAGGCTGCGACCAGTTCCGGGTTGGCGCCGTGCACCCTGCTTTCCAATCCGGGACTGCGCGAACGCACCAGGAGATCCTGCAGTTCGTCGACCGCTTCGTCGAGTGCGGTGCCGGTGCGGAAGATGCCGACCTTGTCGATCATGATCTCTTCCATTCGGCGGCGAATATCGCTGACCGACTCGCTGCCGTTCGAGGCCAGCAACTCATCAAGCTTGCCCTGCTCGCGGGCATGGAATTCGCGAACCAGCGCCGTGGGGATGCTCATTTCGCTATCGTCGGATTGGCAGAAGTCGGCGATGAATTCCGAGACGATCATGCCGGCGACCACGGTTTCGGCCACCGAGTTGCCGCCCAGCCGATTGAAACCGTGCAAGTCCCAGCATGCGGCCTCGCCACAGGCATACAAACCCTTGAGCGTGGTGCTCTCACCGGTATGGCGAGTGCGGATACCGCCCATTGAATAGTGCTGGGTGGGCCGTACCGGAATCCAGTCGACGGCCGGATCGATACCCAGGAAGTAGTGACAGATATCCTTGACTTCGCGCAGGTTTTTTTCGACGTGTGCGCGGCCTAGCACGCTAATGTCCAGCCACAGGTGATCGCCATAAGGGGATTTGACGCCCTTGCCCTTGCGCATGTGCTCCGTCATTCGACGCGAAACGACGTCGCGCGAGGCCAACTCTTTCTTGTCGGGTTCATAGTCGGGCATGAAGCGGTGCCCATCGACATCGCGCAGCAGTCCGCCGTCGCCGCGGCAACCCTCGGTGGTCAGGATACCGGCCGGCACGATCGCGGTCGGGTGGAACTGCACCGCCTCCATGTTGCCGAGCTCGGCCACGCCGGTCTCCAGCGCGATGCCCATGCCCGTGCCTTCGCAGATAATGCCGTTAGTCGAGACCTTGTAGATCCTGCCGTAGCCTCCGGTGGCGATCACGGTGGCCTTGGCCACGAACGAGGTCAACTCGCCGGTAACCAGGTCGCGCACCAACTCGGTGATGGTGATCTTTTCGGCGTTGACCACAGCCTCGCGCTCGCCTTGTTGAACCCGATTCCAGGGCACGCCCCACCCGGCCAGTTCGCGCACCGCTTTGGGCGCGGTGTGCACAAACATCCTCGCGACCTGCTGGTCACAGCCCCAGTCCGAGCCCTTGACCGTGTCCTCGAAATGCACGTCTTCGTTGTCGCCCTGCCCCATGGCGCTGTTGGCCAGGCTGGCCTGCATGCCGCCCTGCGCGGCGGCCGAGTGCGAGCGCTTGGCCGGCACCAGGCTGAGTACCACGGTATCCAGACCGCGCCGTTTCACCCCGATCGCGGCGCGCAGACCGGCAAGTCCACCACCAATGACGAGCACGTCGGTATAAACGAGCTTCATTGGCGCGGCTCCAACGGCACGGACAGGCTCGCGGGGACGTAGTGTTCGCCGTAGTTGTCGCGATGGTCGATGCCGATCTTGATGTAGGCGGCCAGCGACAACAGACCCAGGGCCAGGAAAAACACCGTAACGAGCCACTTGGCCCGTTTCATGTTGCGTCGGGTGGCGGCCGAATTGCGCCCCTCCAACCAACCCCATTTGACTGCGACGCGATACAGGCCGATGGATCCGTGCAGTTCGACCGCGAACAGCAGCAGCAGGTACAGCGGCCAGTACCAGTCGGTGACGATGCGGTCGGCCGATCCGTACGGGCCTATGGACTCGGGGCGTGTCATCATGGTGTACAGGTGCACCGAGCCGAGAAAGAACATTGCAAATCCGGTATAGACCTGGACGAACCACAACGTGGTGTCGCCGTGTTTCAATTCGCCGGCATGCTTGCGAAAGGTGCTGTACTCACGGTAATCGGCCGGAAACTTGCGCATCGCCAGCGCGGCGTGAAAGATGAACATCACGAACACGAACAGCGCAAAGCCGCTGACCAGGATCGGATAGGGTTTGCCGAAGATGTGGTAACCCTCGAAAAAGCGCGCAACATGCCAGAACGCATCCTTGCCGAGCAGGATTGAGGAGACGAAGAACATATGAAGCCACATGAACAGAGCCAGGAAGACGCCGCTGGCGCTCTGCAGGACGTCCAGCCGAGCCGGTAACCGACTCGCCAGCATCAGTCTTGTTCCTCGATCCTGAATCGTTTGACTCGGTAAAACCCGTCGAAAATCAGTGTACGGTCGGTCATCGTCGCGCGCTTGCCGGATGCCTGCGCGCACTCATCCACCAAGTGTTCCAAATTGTTGCGCCACAGTGTGTCAAGGTGCGGCTCGATCTGCATGACCATCCAGCGCAGCGGCAGAAAGCGGTGCAGCGGGTGCTGCGCGCCCAGCGGGCCGTACTCGGTGATGACTAACTGGCCACCCGGTTTAAGCACTCGAATGGCGTGCTCCAGGGCGCGGCGGCGCGCCGGCATCGGCATTTCGTTGAGCAGCAGAAACATCAGGCCGGAATCAAACTGGTTGTCATCGAATTTCAGGGCTTCGGCATTCATGAGGTGAAGCTCGACCTTTTCACGCAGTCCGGCCTCACGAAGCTTGGTATCGGCCAGGGAAAGCTGGATCGGCGCCACATCCAGCACGGTTAGAGGGTTATCTCTCAATCTTCGCGCCAGTTTTGGTACGAGATCTCCATAGGCCGATGCAATCAAGAGGGTCGAGCCGGTTTCTGGATTTGGGCCGAAGTGCGCCAGCGTGGCCTCGACCATCTTGCGGTATTGTCCGAACACGATGCAATTGATGATGGGCAGATGGTCGAAAAACCACACCCCCGGCCGCCACAGGTAGGCCCAGCGATAATGGCCGGAAATGTATTCCGGAATCGCGATGCTAGCAGCGCCGCTAGCGATTACTGGCGCTACGGGTGAGCACTGTTGTTGCTTACGACGGAGAATTGCTTTCATTCATGGGCTCCACATCAAGGTGGTGTAGCTTGCTCGATTAGGCAATAAGATTGCCCAACCAGTGCCGCAGGCCAGTGCATCCGGGAAACCGGGTGCTGGCGTTGGTAACGAGCTGCAACCCGCAGCTGTTCGGTTAGTACAAATGCCGAAAGACCCGGTTGGATGTCGTGCGTACATCTGAACACGAGCACGCGTTCAGGTAATTGACGAGAGTCAATTTTGACAGACCCGGCTTGTTCACCCCCTCCGTCACGAGGTGCCGCCCGGCGCCGTGGCGGGGGGTGCTTGGCGACGATACGC